>DATJFU010000115.1:0-6156 GCA_035495495.1 Bdellovibrionota bacterium | reverse complement strand
AGAGGCCCAGTCCGTTTCCCTGGGCCGAGGTGGACCGCGCCTGCCAGCGTCGGCGAAAGAGAAACTCCTGGTCCGAGCGCGAGATGCCGGGGCCCGAGTCCCTCACGGAGGCCAGGAGTGTATGGGCTTCCTCGCGGATCTCCACGGTCACGCTTCCCCCCGAAGGGGTGAACTTGAGAGCGTTTGCGACCAGATTGGAAAAAACTCGGGCGATGCGCGCCTCATCCAGGGGAATCTTGGGAACCCCGCCCGCGGGCCCGCGCAGCTTGAGTGTCAGGCCGCGGCGGCCGGCCTGGAGTTTGAATGATTCGAGCACCGACGAGGCCACCCCATCCAAGGCGGCCTCCGCCAACGAAAGGGAGAGCCTCCCCTCGTCGATCTTGGCTGAATCCAGCAGGTCCTGGATCAGAACGTCCATTCTCGCCAGGGCAGTCTTGCTCTGGTCAGAAGCCTTGAGGGCCTCGGCCAGGCGCCCCTCCTGGATCTTGCGGCGCACCAGATCCTCCCGCATCGCGAGCGCGGTCAGCGGCTGCCTCAGGTCGTGGGCGACGATGGTGAGGACCTCCTCGCGAGCGTGGATGGCCACTTCGGCGTCACGCACGGCATGCTGGACCAGTGCGACCCCCGCCAGCGCCCCCTGGACCACGCCTAGGACCAGGATGGCAAACAGCAGCTTGAACGGCGTCGCGGCCAGCCGGTCGACGGGTGGAATGTAGAGAAAGTCCACCGAGAGGGCGACGAGAAACCCCGCAAGAATCCCCGGGCCGCGCCCGATGAAGATGGAGATGAGCACCGCCGTGACGACGTAAATCAGCGAAAAGAGGGCGTGCGGCTCATCCTGCAGCCAGTCGGAGAGAAAAAAGAGGGCCGCGACCGCGGCGCCGGCGACGACGTAGCCCCAAACGCCCCGAAGCGGTCCATGACCACTTGCGGTCCGAATGATCGCCGACCGCAACAGACTTTTTTCCGGGACCTGCGGCATCGCGCGTAGGTACTACCAACATAGCGCTCCCCGCGTCCAGACTTCCGGAATGGGGCAAATTGCCGCATGATGCCCGAAGACTAGATCAATACAGACGGACGACGTCGCCCTCGTGAAACCCGCCGCCCGTATGGACGTTGGCCACGGCGCCGTCTTCGCCGATGAAATCCACGACTTCGAGCGTGCCCTTGAGCTGTCCCTGGGCCGTGCCCAGGAACGCGCCCGTCACGGGGTCATACACGTCCTCGCCTGGGGTCGTGACCCGCAGGATGTCGCCGCTGACGATCCCCGAGACCTTGCCCGCGTTGACGTAGATCTTGCGCCCGTTGAGCTTGGCGATCCGGCCTTCCCAGGACATCTTCTCGATCCCCTTGACCACGCCGTCGACCGCGCCCGCCGAGAGGGCGTCGCGGATGGCGAGCTTTGACAGCTCGGCGCGGTACTCGGGACTCTCGAGATGCTCTTTCTCGAAGGCCACCAGCGCGTTGGTCGAACTCTCGCCCGACCGGCCGATGGCCATGATCTCGCGGCCCGCCTGGACGTCAAAAACCTTGATCTCGAGCTCGGCCGCCGCGAGGGACTGCGTCTGCCTCAGGAGCCCGACGTCGTCTCCCCGCTGCCTGAAGACCAGCTTGGCGATGCGCCCGATGACGACCACCGAGACGCCCAGCTTGCGGCCCTCGAGCACGAGCTGCGCGACCTTGACCTTGTCCCCCTGGATGAACTGATCGGTCTGGAGCTGGGCCTTGATGTCGAGGGGCAGGACCACCCGCTCGGTTTCGAAAAGGCCCCTGCGGAGCTCGTCGGCGGCAAAGCTCCCCAGGTCGCCGCCCTGAACGGGGGTGTCGTTCCAGAAATCAAAAACCACGACCTTCTTCTTGGGCTGCCCCAGCTGCTCGATCCGTTCGGCGATCGACCCGGCGCCCTTGGGACCCTGGCGGTTGTAATAGCTGTGAGCGGACTCGTCGTAATAGGGATGGTCGTTGACGAAGCTCTGCGAACGGACGCAGCCGCCCCAAAAGGCGGCCGACACGGCCAGTGCGAGGACGGTGCCTGCTTTGGCCACCGATTTCACTGAACCTCCACCGTGAACCGGTTGTTGTTGAAGCTCACCGACTTCAGGCGGGTGCCCCCTTCGCCGAACTCGGTGCCCATGAGCGCGGTCTGGATCTGCTTGGCGTCGATGCCGGTCCTGAACTGATAGAGCGCGGCGCCCCAGGATGAACGCTTCTTCATCAGCGGGCTGTTGCGCTCGATCACGGTCTCGAGCTGGCGCCGGAGGGCCGCCACGCTCTTGTAATCGTGAAACCCCAGGATCTCGAGCTCAAAGGCGTTTCGGCTCGCATCCACGGCGGCGGCAGCGGCGGCGTCTTTGGCTTTCTGGGCCGCGCCCACGTCCTCTTCTTCTTCATCCGGGTCGGCGGGCGCTGCGTGGTAATCGATGTTGGCGGGCGAGCGCGAGGCCTGGTCGGCGTCGCCTGAGGGACGCGCTTCTTCGTCCATCGAACCGGGGGCGGCGGCGGCTTTTACCGCGCCGTCGGTATCATCACCTGAACCGGTGCCGCTCGCGGCGGCGGGCTGCGCGTCGGCGTCGGGCGGCGTGTCCGCGGTCTCGGTCGTCGCGGCGGGGCCGCCGTGCAGACGCGCGGCCTTAGCGGCTTCCATCGCCTTGGCGGCGGCGGCCTGCGCGGCCGCGTGGTCCTCGGCCACGGTCGGACCCGCGGCGCGGATTCCACCACCCATGACGGCGAGCCACGCGAGGGCCGCCGCCACGAGCCACGGATAAAATCCTCCGAGGCGCTCGTTGATTCCCTGATTCACTGGCTTGCCGTCTTGTTTCTTCTGAGTTCCGGTCATCCTTGATCCGTCCCCTTTTGCGTGCGCTCCGCGCAGTCTGCCGGACGCGCCGCGCGCGTCCTTAGCCACTCAATTTTAGCAACGGGCTCAGCGCAAATCCACCACCGGTTCGCCAAAGATTCGGTTCACCTCGGCCACCATCTGGGCAGTTCCGCTCACCTGGACGGCGGTGGGCAATTTCAGCAGCGTTCTGTACTCGCTCTGCCGGAATTCGATCTGCACGGGGCACTTGCCCCGGTGATTGAGAAGGCTCCGCTTGAGCTCACGGAGCTGGTCGACCTGGACGCGGGTCGTGTCGAGCCTGAGAAACACCTGCCGGGCGCGGCCCTTCTGGAGCTCCTGAAGCCACTCGATGTTGCGCGCCAAAATCTTGGCTTCGCCCTCGCGGTGATCGAGCTCACCGGTGATCACCACGGGCTCGGCCTCGGCGATGGCCTTGCGGAGCTTTTCTTGGTTGGTCTCAAACGCTTCCGGAAAGAAAACGATCTCGACCTTGCCGAGCAGGTCCTCCAGGTTGGAGAACCCCATGCGGGAGCCTTTCTTGGTCGTGATCTCCTTGAGGTCGGCAAGAAGGCCCGCGATCTGGATCTCCTTGCGCTTGGGACGCTGGTAGCCGCCCCCCTGCCCGCCCCCCTGGGGCGCGGCCGGAGCGGCGCCCTGTTTTTCGGCCCAGTCCTTGAGGCGCTGGGTGTTGTAGCCGAGCCAGTCGTCGCAGACCCGCTGCCAGGCGTCCATGGGGTGGCCGGAGACGTAAAAGCCCACCGCCGCGCGCTCCTTGATGAGCTTCTGCGACTGGCTCCAGTCCGCCACCTCCTTGAAGACGGCCGAGGCCGGCTGCACCAGTTTGACCTCTTCGGCGCTGAAGGCGTCAAAGAGCGAGGACTGCCCCAGGCTCCGCTCTTCTTGCTCATCGGCCGCGTGGGAGAGGAGCCCCTCGAGGGACTCAAAGAGGCTCGCGCGGTTCACCTCGGCGATGCCGTCAAAGGCACCCGCGACCGTGAGGGACTCCATGACCTTCTTGTTGGTCTTGCGCACCGAAACCCGGCGCACAAAGTCCATGACGTTCTTGAACGGGCCGCCCGTGGAGGTCGAACCCTCCGCTTGCGCCGCCGGGTCGACGGGCTTGCGGGCCTCGAGGATCGCATCGACGGCCGAGCCGCCGACGCCCTTGATGGCTTCGAGCCCGAAGCGGATGGCCTTTTCGGTGCTCTCGCCCCGCTTGACCCGCTCGACGCTGAAACGGCGCTGGGACGCGTTCACGTCCGGCGGCAGGATCGGAATGGAGTGCGAACGCGCGTCGCCCACGTACTTGGCGATCTTGTCGGTGTTCGACATCTCAGTGGTCATGAGCGCCGCCATGAACTCGGCGGGGTAATGGGCCTTGAGATACCCGGTCTGATAAGTAAGCACGGCGTAGGCCGCCGAGTGGGACTTGTTGAACCCGTACTCGGCGAACTTGGCCATGAGGTCGAAGATGGCGCCCGCCTTCTCGGCGGCGATCCCCTTTTCCACCGACCCCTTCATGAAGATCTCTCGGTACTTGGCCATCTCCTCGGGCTTCTTCTTGCCCATCGCGCGGCGGAGCATGTCGGCTTGTCCGAGGCTGAACCCCGCGAGCTCCCGGGCGATCTGCATGACCTGCTCCTGGTACAGGATCACGCCGTAGGTGTCCCGCAGGATGGGCTCGAGCTGCGGAAGGTCGTAGGCGATGGCCTGCCGCCCGTGCTTGCGGTCGATGAAGTCGTCGACCATGCCCGAGCCCAGCGGGCCCGGTCTGAAGAGCGCGTTGATGGCGGTGACGTCCTCGAGCGTCGAAGGTTTCAGGCGCAGGCACAGGTCCTTCATGCCCGAGCTCTCGACCTGAAACACGCCGTCCGTGTCGCCGGAACCCAGGAGCGCGTAAACCGCCGGATCGTCGTAGGGCAGGCCGTCGATGGTGAACGCCGCGTCTTCTCCGCCGCCCTCCCGGATGAGCTTCACGGCGTTGTCGATCACGGTCAGGGTCTTGAGACCCAGAAAGTCGAACTTCACGAGCCCGATCTTCTCAGAGTAATCCTTGTCGAACTGCGTGACCGCGGCGCCCTCCGACCCCAGAAAGAGCGGGCAGTATTCGACTACGGGCCGTTCGGTGATGATGACGCCCGCGGCGTGAACGCCGGGGTTGCGAAGCAGCCCCTCGACCGCGAGGGCGTAGCCCATGAGCTTGGCGACCTTGCGGTCGTTCTTCATGAGCTCGGGGATCCGCGGCTCCTTCTCGAGCGCGTCCTTGAGCTTGATGTTGAGCTCTTCGGGGATCAGCTTCGTGACCTGATCGGTCTCGGCAAAGCTCATCCCCAGCACGCGGCCCACGTCCTTGACGGCCGCGCGGGCCTGCAGCTTGCCAAAGGTGATGATCTGGCAAACGTTCTCGGCGCCGTACTTGCGGGTCACGTACTCGATGACCTCGCCCCGGCGCTCCTGGCAGAAGTCGACGTCAAAGTCGGGCAGGCTCACGCGCTCGGGGTTGATGAAACGCTCGAACAGGAGCTTGAACGGAATCGGATCGATGTCCGTGATCCCCAGGGACCACGCCACGAGCGATCCGGCCCCGGAGCCCCGGCCCGGACCCACCGGGATCGCCTGCGAGCGCGCCCAGGCGATGTAGTCGGCAACGACCAGAAAGTAGCCGGCAAATCCCGTGCGCAGGATCATGTCGGTCTCGTACTTCAGGCGCTCTTCGTACTGGGCCCGCTCGCCCTTGAAACCGGGCGCCGCCATGCGCTTCTCGAGACCTTTTTGGGCCTCCTCGCGAAAGTACGCCTGGACGTCAAAGGCGTCGGTCTTGGACACGCCGTCGGGTCGAAACGAAGGCAGGTGGTAGATCGGGCGCCCCTGCGCGTCCGTGAACTTGAACTTCACGTCGCACTTGGCGCTGATCTCCAGGGTGGCATCGCACGCCCCCGGAAACCGCTCAAACCGCTCGCGCATCGTCGCCGGCGGCTTGAGCCAGAACTCCGGCGGCACCAGGCTCTTGGGCCGGTCGATGTCGAGGTTCTTGTTGTACTCGATGCACTGAAGCACCTCTTGCGCCTCGGCGTCGGAGGGGTCGAGGTAGTGCGCCACCGACGTGGCCACGGTGCGGATGCCCAGGCGTTCGCCCATCGCATGGAGGGCCTGGTTGACCGCCTCCTGCTCGGGGATGCCCGAGTCCACGAGCTCAAGATAATAATCGGCCCCAAAACGTTTCTGAAACCAGCGGGCCGCCTCTTCTGCCCCCGCGACGTCGCCCTTCAAGATGCGATACGCGAGCTCGCTCCGCAGGCAGCCGGACAGCACCA
>DATJFU010000114.1:0-4526 GCA_035495495.1 Bdellovibrionota bacterium | reverse complement strand
TGATCCTGAAGATCTTGCCCGGCTGGGTGCCGGCCGGGACCTTCATCGAGACCTTGCCCTTGAGAGTCGGTACCTCGATCTCGGCGCCCAGGGCGGCCTGGGTAAAGGTGATCGGCACTTCGCACACGATGTCGTACTCGTCGCGCTTGAAGAAGTCGTGGTCGAGCACGTTGATAATGACGTAGAGATCGCCCGAGGGACCGCCGCGCAAGCCCGCTTCGCCTTCGCCCCGGAGCTTGAGGCGCTGGCCGCTGTCGACGCCCGCTGGGATGTTGACCGCGAGCTGGGCGCGCTTCTTGATCGTGCCCGAACCATGGCAATCCCCGCAGGGGTCCTTGATCATCTCGCCGGTGCCGCCGCACTGCGGGCAGGTCCGGCTGATCGAGAAGAAGCCTTGCTGGTACATCACCTCGCCGCGCCCGGCGCACTGGCTGCAGGTCTCGGGGTGGGTGCCCTTGCGGGCGCCCGTGCCCGAGCAGGTCTCGCAGGTGGTCGAACGTGGGATCGTGACGATCTTCTCGGCGCCGAAGGCGGCCTCCTCAAAGGTCACGTCGACGGAGGTCTTGAGGTCGGCTCCTTGCTGAGCGGCCGAGCGGCGTCTCGAACCGCCGCGGCCGCCACGCGCCCCGCCGCCGCCAAAGAAGTCGCCGAAGATGTCCTCAAAGATGTCGTTGATTCCACCCGCGCCGGCAAAGCCCTCAAAGCCGCCGCCGCCAAAGCCACCGGGTCCGCCGCCACCCGCGGCGGCATGGCCGAACTGGTCGTACATCTGGCGCTTCTTCTGGTCGGAGAGAACCTCGTAGGCCTCCGTGGCCTCCTTGAACTTCTCCTCGGCCTCTTTGTTGCCCGGGTTCTTGTCGGGGTGAAACTGAATGGCGAGCTTGCGGTAGGCCTTCTTGACCTCCTCACCCGAGGCGGATTTCGCTACCCCGAGGACTTCGTAATAGTCACGCTTCGCCATTCGGTTCTCCTAGGAGAACGAGCTTAGACTTCTTTGAAGTCGGCGTCGATCACGTCGTCGCCGCCCTTCTTGCCGTCCTTCTGCTCGCTCTCCGGCCCGCCGCCTTGAGCGCCGCCGCCTTGGCCGTTGGTTCCACCGTGGCCGTCGGCACCCGGCTGTCCAGCCTGGGCGGCGCCGGCTTTGTAGAGCTTCTCGGCCATGGAGTTCGAGGCCTTGCTCAGATCCTCGGTGGCCTTGCGGAGCACCTCGGCGTCTTCGCTGGACAGATGCTTCTTGGCCTCGACGAGCGCGGCCTCGACGTTCTTCTTGTCCTCGGCGTCGATCTTGTCGGCGCTGTCCTTGAGGGTTTTCTCGAGCGAGTAGATCAGGCCGTCGAGCATGTTACGGGCCTCGACCGTCTTGCGGCGCTTCTCGTCGTCGGCCTTGTGGGCCTCGGCGTCCTTCACCATCCGCTGGATCTCTTCTTCGGTCAGACCGCTCGAAGGCGTGATCCGGATCGACTGTTCCTTGCCGGTGCCCAGGTCCTTGGCGTGGACGTGCACGAGGCCGTTGGCGTCGATGTCAAAGGTCACCTCGACCTGGGGGATGCCGCGCGGAGCGGGGGGCAGCCCGACCAGGTCAAAGCGGCCCAGGGATTTATTGTCCTTGGAGAACTCGCGCTCACCCTGCAGCACGTGAATCGTCACGGCCGTCTGGTTGTCGGCCGCGGTCGAGAACACCTGCGACTTCTTGCTGGGGATCGTGGTGTTCTTGTCGATCAGCTTGGTGAACACGCCACCCAAGGTCTCGATACCCAGGGAGAGGGGAGTGACGTCCAAGAGGAGCACGTCCTTCACTTCGCCCTTGAGCACTCCGCCCTGGATCGCGGCGCCCACGGCCACGACTTCGTCCGGGTTCACGCCCTTGTGACCCTCTTTGCCGAAGATCTCTTTCACCTTCTGCTGCACGCGGGGCATGCGGGTCATGCCGCCCACGAGGATCACTTCGTCGATCTCTTCTTTGGGTACGCCGGCGTCCTTGAGCGCGGTCACGCAGGGGCCGACCAGCTTGTCGATGAGGTCCGAAACCAGGGACTCGAGCTTGGAGCGGGTGAGCTTGAGGTTGAGGTGCTTGGGACCCGAGGCGTCCGCCGTGATGAACGGAAGGTTGATCTCGGTCTCCGTCACGCTTGAGAGCTCGTGCTTGGCCTTCTCAGCGGCTTCTTTCAGGCGCTGCAGGGCCATCTTGTCCTTGCGGAGGTCGATGCCGCTCTCTTTTTTGAACTCGTCGGCGATCCAGTCGATGATCCGCTGGTCAAAGTTACCGCCGCCCAGAAACGTATCGCCGTTCGTGGCTTTCACTTCGAACACGCCGTCGCCCATGTCGAGCACCGACACGTCAAAGGTGCCGCCGCCGAGGTCGAACACGGCGACCTTCAGGTTCTTGCCCTTCTTGTCCAAGCCGTAGGCCAGGGCGGCCGCGGTGGGCTCGTTGATGATGCGTTTGACGTCGAGGCCCGCGATGCGGCCGGCGTCCTTGGTCGCCTGGCGCTGGGCTTCGTTGAAGTAGGCGGGAACGGTGATGACCGCTTCGGTCACCGGTTCGCCGAGGTAGTCCTCGGCGGTCTTCTTCATCTTCTGAAGGATGAAGGCCGAAATTTCTTGGGGGGAATACTCTTTTCCACCGCCCTTGACCCACGCGTCGCCGTTCTTGGAATCCACCACCGAGAACGGAGCGACTTTCTTGAACTCGGTCACTTCGGGGCTCGTGTTCTTGCGGCCGATGAGGCGCTTGACCTCAAAGAACGTGCGATCGGGGTTGGTGACCGCCTGGCGCTTGGCCGGCTGGCCGGTGACCCGCTCGCCCGAAGGCGTGAACGCCACCATCGACGGCGTCGTGTTGGCGCCCTCCGAGTTGGCGATGACCTTGGGCTCGCTGCCCTCCAGTACCGCAACGCAGGAGTTCGTGGTTCCCAGGTCGATTCCGATGATCTTGCCCATTTGTTACCTTCCTCTGATTCCTAAAATTTTCTTCCCGTACCTTAAAATGGGACCGTATAGGCCCCAGTCAAATCTCAACTCTCCGGTTGTCCCGTGCTCACCACCACCCGGGAGGGGCGCAGCAGACGGCCGTGCAGCGTATAGCCCCGCGTCTCCTCGGCCAGGATCTTTCCGGCGGGCACCTCGTTGGACGGGGCCTGGGCCACCGCCTCATGGAGCTCCGGATTAAAGTCCTTCTGTGAGGCCTCGATGGGTTGAATCCCATTGCGACCCAGCACATCGTGAAATTGGCGCAGGGTCATCCGCACGCCCTCCAAGAGGGCCTTGTCGGCCTGGGGGGAGGCATGGCGGACGGCGCGTTCCAGGTTATCGGTCACGGACAGTAGATCCCGGGCCACAGGCTCCCAGGCGAACTTGAGCAGGTCAGCCCGCTCCCGGGTCATGCGGCGCTTAAAGTTCTCAAACTCGGCGTAGAGATACTTGTATTTATTCTCTTTTTCGTCGAGCTGCCGCTTAAAGTCGGCGGCCTCGCCTTGGCCAGCCTCGGGGGCGGCCTCGTTGCCAGGGGTCGCACCCGAATTTTCGTCCGTATGCATGCGGTTATCTATGGGCACGGATTGCGGGGAGTCAAACTCGAAAAGTGCAGTAAACTAATCAAATTTACAGGCAACGGCGCCAAGCAGTGCTATGGTGCAAGGATCCATGGATCGCAAAAAGGTGACACGGGAGCTGGGCGCTTTTTTGGTGATGATCGTCACCATCTTGGCCCTGCGTTCCACCGTTGTGAGTCATTACAACGTACCCACTGGCTCCATGATTCCGACGATTCTTCCGGGTGATCATTTTCTCGCGAATCAGATGGCCTTTGGAATCCGGATTCCCTTCAGCCCCTGGTTCATCACCGGCCCTCAGATGCCCCAGCGCGGCGACATCATCGTGTTTCCGAGCCCCGTCGAAAAAGGCGTGGATCTGGTCAAGCGCGTCGTCGCCTTGGGCGGCGACCGCCTCGAGGTGAGGGGTGGAATGCTGTGGATCAACGGACAATCGATGGTGGCCACCCCGCTCGGGCCGCAAGCGTCGTCGCCCGGGATCGAAATGTACGACGAGAACCTCATGGGCGTTCATCACCGGATCCAGCTCGATCCGGCGCAGCCCTTTATCCGTGACTACGGCCCCATCGAGATCCCCGCGGGGGACTTTTTTCCCATGGGTGACAACCGCGACCATAGTGGAGATGGACGGGTATTCGGCCCTGTTCCCATCACTGAACTGCGGGCCCGTGCCGTCAAGATTTTGTACTCGGTCGAGGACTTTCCGACCTTCCGCTGGGATCGCATCTGGATCCCCTTCCGCTAAATCAACAATAGCTGAATAAAAATCCAATCTCCGCGGGTTGTCATCTTCCCATGGGTGGATCGCGTCAGATTGTGACGGCCCCCCAGGCCTGAAATCCTGGAATCGGTTTTGCCTAAGGAGGGGATTCCATATGGCAAGGATGCCGTTATTCGCGGGTGCGTTCGCTTTTGCGTTGTTGATGGGTGGGGTGAGGGCCATGGCCTTGGACGACCCCGCGCCAGATTGCTCAC
>DATJFU010000113.1:0-5666 GCA_035495495.1 Bdellovibrionota bacterium | reverse complement strand
CATGAAGTTGATCTCGACGCTGCCCATGGGGTTGAGCGGAATGATGCGGCCCGATTTCTTGAAGCGGATCTGCTTGAACCTCTGGTCTGGAGAGAATTCGACTTCCATGTCCTCGCCGAGACCCACGCGGGCCGTCTCCAGGGCGAGACTGGGAAACGGGATGCCGTCCATCATCATCAGAAGAGGCGTGCGGCGGATGTAGCCGTCGGGGTCCGGAAACACGTTGAAGAACCCGGCGTGCGAGGCCGCGTGGCTGAAGTCCTTGTAGGGAGCGATGGCCTGGACGACGGAAAGGAGCGGCGTTTTCTCGGAGTCGAACTTGAGATCCTTGGGCGCCACCGAGGATACGGCAAAGCGGTGCATGGAGGGCGGCCGAGGGTGCTGTTCCTCGGGCAGGGGCTCACCCCCGGTGTCCGGGACAAAGTTCACGGGGCACTCGTCTTTGTTCGGGACGTAGCTCGGCTGGCAGATGGCCTCGGACGTCCAACCCAGGACGATCCGGTCGCCAAAGTCCTGCAGCAGCTTGACGAACGCGCGGTCCGTCTCGGCCTGCGCGACCACGTCGTCGAGTTTTTTCTCGCGCAGGGCCTGGCGGAGTCCGTCGGGGACACGCTGGTCCGGCTCCGAGAGCACATAGTCGAGCCCCACGACTTTGGCGCCGTAGCTCAAGGCCGTGCCGATCACCTGGGCGTAGAAGTCACGGTGCCAGGGCCAGCGGCCGAGCGCGGTCATGGACTCGCTGTCGGCCTCGATGATCACGATCTTCTGCGTGGGCTTGTGCGGGCCACGAATCTTGAACTTGGCGTTGGTAAAGGCGCCGTTCAGGGATCGGAGCGGTGGAAAGACGAGGTCCCGGAGAAATGCGCTGTCGAGGCTCCCGAGTTCACCCTTCCAGGTGACTACGAAGGCCGACGCAAACAAGATGATCAGGGGAATATGGATCAGCCAGAGTCGCTTCTTCATTGGAGGGGACCTCGACTGCTGATCGGTGACTCTAGTGGAGGAGTTGAGGCGGAGGGGGGTTGAAGCAGGGTGTCACGGGGTCCGGTCTAAAAGTGGTGAGTCGTGATGGACTCGAACCATCGACCCTCTCATTAAAAGTGAGATGCTCTACCGACTGAGCTAACGACTCACACCACAACCGGACTGATAAGACGCGTTTACTATCAGAGGCCTGAACGGAGCGCAACGCCCGAAGTAAAGGGATCGGCGAGCTCCAAGGTCTCCTCCCGGCCGGGTCCCGTGCTGATCAGGACCACCGGAACCTTCACAAAATCCTCGATAAACCTCACGAAGTCCCGAAACTCGGTGGGCAGATCGGAGGCGGCCTTGAAGCCGCCTTTGGGCAGCTCGGACCAGCCCGGAAGGACCTCGTAGGCAGGCTCGAGACGGTCAAAGTCCTCCATGGCCGACGGAAAGCCATAGTGCGTGTTACCGCCGATCCGGTAGGACGTGCAGAGCTTGACGTAGTCCAGCCCCGCCAGGACGTCGGCCTTCATGAGGGCGAGGCCGGTCATGCCGTTGAGCTCACAGGCATAGCGAAGGGCGACCAGGTCCAACCACCCCACCCGCCGGGGGCGCCCCGTGGTGGCGCCGAACTCGGCCCCCACCTTGCGGATCTGTTGGGCGAGCTCTGGCTCGGTCTCTTCGATCTCGCTCGGAAACGGGCCGGTGCCCACGCGGGTCGTGTAGGCCTTGGTGATGCCGATGACATGGTCGTAGCCATGGGCGCCCACGCCGCATCCGGGCATGACCTGTCCGGCCACGCAGTTGGATGAGGTGACGTACGGATACGTGCCATGGTCCACGTCGAGGAGCGTGCCTTGCGCGCCCTCAAAGAGCACCCGGCGCTGGTGTCGGCGTGCCTCGAGGAGGACCTCACGAACATCGGCGACAAAGGGCTTGAGCATGCGGCCCAGGCGCTCGGCCTCGGCGGCGGTGGCCGCGGCGTCGACCGGATCAGCCCCAAAATGATGGGACAGAAGGACGTTCTTTTCTTCGAGGGCGTGCTCGACCTTTTGCTTGAGCACGGTGGGGCGGAGCAGGTCACCGACGAGGATCCCCCGGCGGGCCACCTTGTCTTCGTAGCAAGGACCGATGCCGCGGACCGTGGTGCCGATCTTTCCTTTTCCGGCCTTTTCCTCGCGCAGTTTGTCGAGGAGGCGGTGGTAGGGGAGGATCACGTGGGCCCGCTCGCTCACGCGGATGAAGTCGTGGGCGGGCTTGCCCTTGAAGACCCCCGATTGCTCGAGGACCGCGACCTCTTCAAAGAAGGCGGCGGGATCAAAGACCACGCCGTTGCCGATGAGGCAGATCTTTCCGGGGTGGAGGATGCCGCTCGGGATCAGGTGGAGAACGGTTTTCTTTCCGCCCACCACGAGGGTGTGCCCGGCGTTATTTCCACCCTGAAACCGGGCGATGAAATCGGCCTGGGCGCTGTAGTGGTCGACGACCTTGCCCTTGCCTTCGTCGCCCCATTGCGCACCCACCACTGCCACGTTCATGGCTAACGTTCCTTCTTTCGGAGGGACCGGAGATCAGTTGATGACGCCGGTACGGTCGCCCGACTTGAAGAACGCCACCATCTGGCTGGCGGCGGTCAGGGCGACGCGTTCCTGGGCTTCGTTGGTCGAGGCCCCCAAGTGGGGAGCCACCACGATCTTGGGGTGGTTCGCCAGGGGGGTCGGAAACTCAGGCGGTTCTTTTTCGAACACGTCAAAGGCCGCGCCACGGAGATGGCCCGAGTCGATGGCCGCGATCACGGCCTTCTCGTCGACGATGCCGCCGCGCGAGCAGTTGATGACAAAGGAGCCCTTCTTCATGTTGCCGATCGAATCGGCGTTGATGAGGTTGGCGGTCTGCTTGTTCTTGGGAACGTGCAGGGTCAGGATGTCGGCGGCCCTGAGGACCTCGTCCACCGTCTTCACCACGGTCACGGACTCGTCCATGCGGGAGAGCTTGCCCGGAACCTGGGAAAGGGTCTGGATGAAGGGGTCAAAGCCCACGACCTTCATGCCGAGGCCCACGGCCTTTTCGGCCACGATGCGGCCGATGTTGCCGAGGCCGATCACGCCCATGACCTTGCCCGTGGCCTCAAAGCCCACGAACGTCTTGCGGTCCCACTTGCCGGCCGCCATCGAGGCGTGGGCCTGGGGGAGCTGGCGGAGCATGGCGAACATGAGGGCGATGGTCTGTTCGGCGGCGGCGAGCGAGTTGGCCGAGGCCGTGTTCATGACCGGAATCTTGAGTTCGGTCGCGACCGGAACCTCGATGGTGTCGACTCCCGCGCCGGCGCGGACGATGAGCTTCATCGACGTGGCCTTGCGGATGAGGTCACCCGTCAGGGTCGTGGCCGACCGGATCACGATGGACTGGTAGTCGCCGATGATGCCGGCGAGTTCGGAGGCCGAAGTCTCCTTGCGGAGATCGATCTCGAAATCGGGGTTGGACTTGAGAATGTCCACGCCCTCTTTAGCCATCCCGTCGGTGATCAGGATCTTGGTCTTTGCCATCGCAAACCTCCCGTGCCGGCCGGTACCTGGCGGCGTCTTTTTAGGTTCGCGGGCAACTTAGCTGAGGGGGGCGCGGTCCGTCAATGGACCTTAGATTTCACCGCTTTAATCGCTTTGCGGGCCCGTTTCTCGTTCATGTACTCGTCCATGATGCCGAGGGCCTCGAAGCGGAGGTCGTTTTCGTAAATGAAGCGGTAAAAGTTCTCGATCTCGGGATGGTGGCGAAACGTCTTCATTCCACCGCTCGAGGTATCCATCTGGCCGGGGCCAGGGCCTGCCAGGCTCATGGCCGCCGAGGCGTCGCCGCCGCTTGAGCCCACGGCCATATCCGCGTCTTCATCGCCTTCTTCCATCTCGGAGGAGGCCACTTCGGCCTCGGGGGCCGGCTTGGCTCCCTTTTCGGCCTTTTTGGAGGCCGCGGCGACGGGGGGCTTGGCGCCCTTGGCCGCTTTGGGGGAGGGAGAGGGTACGGCTTTCGCGGGGGCCGATTTCTTCGTCAACGTCGCGCTGCTGGGCTTCTTCTTCGTCATGGCTCTCGTCTTCCTTTGGTTTAGGCGATGCTGGAACCGTCTTGCTCCGCCAGAACACCCGCTTGTGCGCGGATCAGTCCGTACCGGTGGAGCTTGTTATACAGGGTCTTGATGGTGATTCCCAGGCTCTGGGCGGTCTTCGTCTTGTTGCCCTGGTTGTAGGCCAGGGTCCGCAGGATGTGGTTTTTCTCGACCTCATCCAGGGGCATGTTCAGGGAGAACTCGGGGCTTTCTGCCTTGGTCCGGGGCATCCGAATGTTGAAGGGGATGTCCTCGAGGCGGATCTCGTTGTTCTCAGCCAGGATTTTCAGGCGCTCAATGGTGTTCTGAAGTTCACGGATATTGCCCGGCCAGTCGTAGTTGCTGAACACCTCGTAGACCCGGGGGTCGATCCGGCGGATCTGCTGCACCGAGCCTCCGAACCGGGTGGTCTTGAGAAAGTAGTCCACCAGGATGGCGATGTCCTCTTTGCGTTTACGCAGGGGGGGCATCCGGAGGGTGATCGTGTTGAGGCGGTAATAGAGGTCTTCGCGGAACCGCCCGGCTTTGACTTCCTGCTCGAGGTCCCGGTTCGTGGCGCTGATGACCCGCACGTCGACCTTGATGGGGCGCTTTCCGCCGATGCGGTAGAACTCGCCCTCCTGCAAGAAGCGCAGGAGTTTGGACTGGATCGGGAGCGACATCTCGCCAATTTCGTCGAGAAAAAGGGTTCCACCGTCGGCCGTCTCGCAGAGGCCGGCCTTCTGCGCCACGGCGCCCGTGAACGAGCCCCGCTCGTGCCCAAACAGCTCGCTCTCGAGCAAGGCCTCTTGAAGCGTGCCGCAGTTGAGGGTGACGTAGGGCTTGTCCGCGCGGTCGCTCTTGAAATGCAGCTGGCGCGCGATGAGCTCTTTGCCGGTGCCGCTCTCGCCCTGGATCAGGACGGTGGCCGTGGTGGGGGCGATCTTGTCGGCCATGGTGAGGATGCTCAAGATCGCGGGGCTCTTGCCCACGATGTCCATGGATTTGCGGTCGTTCTGCACCAGAGTCTTGAGGGCCTTGTTCTCTTTTTGGAGAAGGCGCTGCTGCTGCATGATCTTGAGGTTGGCGTTGCGGAGCTCGAGGGTCTTTTCTTCGACCTTGCCCTGCAGCTTGGTGTTGAAGTCTTTGACCTCGGAGTAGAGGTTGCGGTTCACGAGGGCCACGGCGATCTGCGAGGCGATGGCCTCGAGGGTCATCACGTCGTCGGTCTCAAACGCGCCGACCTGGTTGCTCTCGACGTTCAGGACGGCCATCACCTTGTCGTCGCGGAGGACGGGGATGGACAGCTCGGACTTGGAGTCCACCGGGAGGGACAGGTTCGTAAAGTAAGGGTCCTTGCTGACGTCGTTGGCGACGTAGCTCTTATGGGTCTGGATGACGTGGCCGATGATGCCGGTCTTGGCCTCGAGCACCGTCGAACCCGTTTTAAAGTGGGGGTCATAGGCGCCGGCCTGGGCGCGAAGCAGGACGCGCTCGTCGCTCTCGACGCTCCAGATGTGGATGGCCGTGTAGCCCAGGAGGCGGTGGATGGCCCGGACGACCTCTTCGTAGAAGCTCTCGGTCGCCATGAGGCTCTGCAGCTTGGTCGACACCTGGTTCAGGA
>DATJFU010000112.1:0-3256 GCA_035495495.1 Bdellovibrionota bacterium | reverse complement strand
CCCCGACAAGGCCAAGGTCACGATCGTGGAGTACTCCGATTACCAGTGCCCGTTCTGCGCCCGCGCGGCCAGCACGGTCGAGGAGATCAAGAAGAAGTACGGGGACAAGGTCAAACTGGCCTTCCGCAACTTCCCTCTGCCCATGCACCGCGAAGCCCGGCCCGCCGCCGAGGCCGCCATGTGCGTGTTTGAGCAGGGCGCCAAGAACTTCTGGAAGTTCCACACGATCGTGTTCGAGCACCAGCAAGCCCTGGATGATGCTTCGCTCGAGAAGTACGCCAAGGACGCCGGTGCGGACGACAAGAAATTCAAGGAATGCTACGCGGCCAAGAAATATTCCAAGCAGATCGAAGAGGACATGGCCTACGGCGAGAAGCTGGGCGTGCGCTCCACCCCCACCTTCTTCATCAACGGCGAGCTCGTGAGCGGCGCCGTGCCGATCGACCAGTTCGCCGAAGTCATCGACTCGGCCCTGGACGACAACGGCTGATCTTCGTTTTAGGATTCAAGAAACGCCCATCTCGGGACTCCCGGGATGGGCGTTTTTCTTTGTGTTATCGTTTCCCCCATGGATCTGAGCACCCAGTTCGTGGCTGAGGCCCTGAACATCGCGGCCCCAGCACCCAAGAACGCGATCTTCTCATCCGTGACCTCGGATTCCCGCAAGGTGAGCCGCGGGTGCCTCTTTGTCGCCATCCCCGGAGAGAAATTCGACGGACACGACTTCATTCCCCAGGCCATCGCGGCCGGCGCGGCGGGAATCATCTGCAGACGCCCCCCCCAGGGCGCCTCCGGCGCGACCGCGTTCTTTCAGGTAGCGGACACGGTCCAGGCCTACCGCAAACTCGCCGCCGCCTGGCGATCCAAGTTTCACGTCCCGGTGCTCGCCGTCGCGGGCAGCGTCGGCAAGACGACCACCAAGGAGTTTCTCGCGGCCATGCTCCGCGGAAAGCACGCCCACGTCCTCAAGACCGAGGGAAGCCAGAACGGGTTCTTGGGAGTGGCCATGACCCTGCTCGAGCTCCGGCCGCACCACGGCGCCGCCGTGGTTGAAATCGGCATCGACGAACCCGGCGCCATGGTCCAGCACCTCGAGGTGGTGCGTCCGACAGGCTCCCTGCTGACCGCCATCGGACCCGAGCACCTCGAGAACCTCAAGAACCTCGAAACCGTCGCCCGCGAAGAAGGCCTGGCGCTCGAGATCACGGCCAAGGCCAACGGAGCCGTCGCCGTCAACCTCGACGATCCATGGATCGCCCCGTGGGCCGCGAAGCTGGCGAGCGATGCGTACTCCGGCTCGGCGGCCGTCGCATTCAGCCTGACTTCCACCCCCAAGGCCTCCGCTCCCAAGACACCCCTGCCCACGGTGGTCGCCAGGCCCACCCGCGACGGATCCCTCGCGGTTTCGGGCGCCGGCCTGCCCAAGGGAGCGACGCTGCCCTGCCCGCTTCCGGGCGAGCATAACCAGCGCAACCTCCTCGCCGCCTTCACGCTCGCCCACCTCACCGGCGTGACCCCCAAAGAAGCCGCCAAGGGGCTCGCGGGCTTTCAGGGCGCGGGCGGGAGAACGGAGATCCGCAAGGGCGGAGGGCTTCACATCCTCGCCGACCACTACAACGCCAACCCCACCTCGGTGGAGGCCGCCCTCAAACTCCTGACCCAGCTCAAGTCGGACGCCAAAGGGACCAAGGGCACCCGGACCTGGGCTTGCCTCGCCGACATGCTGGAGCTCGGGACCGGCGAAGAACGCTTTCACCGCGGCCTGGCGCCGGCCCTGGAGGCTAGCGGCATCGCCGGGGTGCTGCTCCATGGCCCCCGAATGGCTCACCTCCTCGACGAGCTCCGCAACCGCCGATTTCACGGATTAGTGGAACATTACGAATCCCAGGGCGCCCTGGCCGCGCGCCTGCGTCAGCTGGCCCACCGGGGGGACTGGGTGCTGGTCAAGGGTTCGCGGGGAATGCACATGGAGAAGGTGCTGGATTCCCTGAAATGAGTTAAATCGCTGCGCATGGCAGGCAGGATCGTGGCCCCCGACACCCCTGGACTCACCCAGGCCGTGGAGACCCTGCGGCGGGGCGGTCTCGTGGGCTTGCCCACCGAGACGGTGTACGGCCTGGCCGCCAACGGTCTCAATCCCGAGGCGGTCGCCCGCATCTTCGCGGCCAAGGCCCGCCCCCATTTCGACCCCCTCATTCTCCACATCCCCCCCAGCTGGAAGGACGACTTTCTGAACCGCGGGATCGTCGACCGGGAGCGCCTGACCCCCGCGCAGGCCGACCAGGTGGCCGCGCTGTCCCTCACTTTCTGGCCGGGTCCCCTCACCCTCGTCCTGCCCAAGGGCAGCGTCGTGCCGGATTTGGTCACGAGCGGACTCGATACCGTCGCGATCCGAATGCCCTCGCATCCGGTGGCGGCCCAGCTCCTCGAAAAGTTCGGCGGCCCCCTGGCCGCTCCGAGTGCCAATCGCTTTGGCCGCATCAGCCCCACGCGCCCCGAGCACGTGCTCGAGGAGCTCGGCGGAGAGCTCGAGATCATCCTCGATGGCGGCCCGTGCTCGATGGGGGTCGAGTCCACGGTGATCGCAGCGACCGAAGGAGGCTGGACCCTGCTCCGGCCCGGAGCCCTGGCCCGCGAGGCCATCGAGTCACACCTGGGGCAAACCCTCAGGACCGCGCGCCCCGGAACCGACGCCCAGGCCTCTCCGGGGATGCTCGACTCGCACTACGCTCCCCGAAAGGCCCTCTACCTTCTCGAAGGTGAACCCGAGTCCTGGGCCCCGCTCCTGGCCTCGGCGCCCCGCGCGGCCGCGCTCTTCTTCAACGTCACGTCACGCGACCGGGCGCTGAAGGCGCTTTCGTCCGCGGCCCCCGACGCCACCCTCGAACCCGTGCTCGTGCTGAGTCCGGGTGGAACGGACCTCGAGGCCGCTCAGCGCCTCTTTGGCTGCCTCCGCAGCCTCGACGCCTCGTCCGCCGAAACCTTGTTCGCAGAACTCCCCGCCGGAACCCAGGGCCTCTACCCGGCCCTCCGCGATCGCCTCACCCGAGCCGGCCGCAAGAAAGACGCACCATGAAAGCCATCCGGATCCTTTTGATCTCAGCCCTCTCCGGCCTCGCGACCGCGGCCATCGGCGCACATGCTGGCGAACCCTACTCGCCGGACTACGCATCGGTCGAGCTGCACGCGCACCTCTTCATGAAGGAGGGTGTTCCCCTCCTCGCCCACGGGGACTTTTTCGGGGAGATCGAGTCCA
>DATJFU010000111.1:0-4970 GCA_035495495.1 Bdellovibrionota bacterium | reverse complement strand
AGAAGCTCTTCGCGGGCGAGAACGACCTCGCCGTCCTCAAGCTGATCGAGAGCTGCAACTCGCACGTCAAGCCGCCTTCGACGCTGAACCCCAAGGTCCCCAAGGAGCTCGACTACATCGTGCTCAAGACCTTGGCCAAGCAGCGGGACAAGCGCTTTTCGAACGCCGAAGACCTCCAGCGCGCCCTCCACAAGTTTCTCTACAGCTTTGCCGCCGACTTCTCGCCGTCGGATCTCGCCTACTGCGCCAAGGACCTCTTCAAGAACGACATCGTCGAAGACCGCAAAAAGCTGCAGAAGCTGAACTCCAAGGTCGAGCAGCTCATGTCCACCGACATCCCCGACGCGCCCCCGGCGGTCGAGGACGTGGCCTCGGCGGGCAAGGGATTCAAGAAAGAAGACACGACCACCATCGTCTCGGCGGTCCCCAAGGCCTCGGTCAGCGACATGGCCAAGCTCGGGATGAACGCCAAGGTCGAGATGGATATGCCGGCGGGTGGACTGCCGGCCCGCAACCAGAACCGTCACGGATCGGGTGGCGCGCTGGGCGCCCGCTCAGGCGGGCCGCAGCGTTCGACCAACTCCGCGCCTGCGCAGCAGTCTCCGCCGCCTCCGCGGCGTTCGAGCGGGGGTGGCGGCGGTGGACTCTTCAAGCTCGTGATCGGCGCGGCCGCCGCGGTGGGCGCTTTGATGGTCTTTGGCCCCGAATTCGGCATCATGGGCGGCGGCAAGCAGCCCGCGCCACGCACCGGATCCCAGGCCTCGAACACCCAGGGCCGCCCCCAGAACGGCGGCAACGCGGCTCCGGCCGCCAACACGGTTCTTCTCAGACTCAACCTTTCGCCGGGTGGAATGGCGGACATGCAGATCACGGTCAACGGCCAGGCCGTGGACCCGGCCAATCCCTCGATCCGCGTGCCTCTCGACCAGCCCTTGGAGCTCGCGGCCGAGCACGCCGGCTTCCGGCCCCTGCACCGCGAGTTCGTGCTCGATGCCCACACCGTGAACGGCGCCCAGGACTGGGAGATGGACGTGCCTCTCGAGCCGGTCCGCTTCGGGTATTTGACGATTCACACCACGCCCAGCGCCAACGCCGTCGTGCGCGGCCTGGATGACCAGTCGCGCGGCCTCGCGAGCGACCGGGCCCCCTGGGTCCTCAAGACCCCCATCGAGAAAGAAAAATTCCCGGTGGGTGTCTACAGCGTGCTCCTCGAAAACACGGTGCTCGGCATGGAGAAATCCGTGACCGTGAACGTCGAAGAGGGCAAAGCCGTGACCCTCAGCGAACGCCTCGAAATCAAGCACTGAGGCTGCGTACTTACGCCGCGTGTGTCGCCACGGACACGAATAGCGCACTGCGTTAAAATCTGAGATCCTAGGAGAGCGTCTTCTTGTGGAACGTAGGCTGGAGGAAACTCACCATGATCAAGCTCGTCCTCGCCGCCGGTGCCATGGCTCTTTTCACCATGACCGTCGTGGTCGTCTGATCACTTGTCGTACTTATAACCTTCGCCGTAAATGCTGATGATGTGCCGCTGAAGGGGCGGGATCTTCTTTCTCAAGGCCCGGATGTGCACGTCGATCGTGCGGTCGCTCGTCTTGGCCTTTGAATCCTTCCAAACCTCTTTCAGGATCTCGTCGCGCTTGATGACCTGCCCGGCCCGTGAGGCCAGGTACCTCAGGATGTCGAACTCCGTGAGCGTGAGCTGCGCGCGTTTTCCACCGAAGGTGACCTCCCGATTGGAGGGGTCGATCTTGAGATCGCCCACCTGGATGGGCTGCAGGGCCGTGCCGTCGTTGGCGCGGAGGCGGGCTTGGATCCGCGCCAGGAGCTCTTTGTAGTCAAAGGGCTTGGGGATGTAGTCGTCCGCGCCTTGCGTGAGGCCCTGGGTGATGTCCGTGACCGTGTTCTTGGCCGAGAGAAAGATGACCGGGATGTGCTTGGTGCGTTCGTCCTTCTTGAGCAGGCTGCAGGTGTCGTAGCCGCTCAGGATCGGCAGCATGATATCGAGCAGGATCAGGTCGGGGGCCTTGTTGCGTGCGAAGTCGATACCGATGACGCCGTTCTCCGCGGAGATGACCTCGTACTCCTTGCCGAGCATGACCTCGAGAAAACGGCGCGTGTCCGCGTTGTCCTCGATGATCAGGATCCGATGTCTTTCCATAGGCTCTCCTCGATGCCGGCGCTCTTGAACCAATTCACAGCTGCTTGCCTCAGGGACTCGTACTCGCTCTCCAGGTCGCCGGCCTGCCTCGGCACGAGCGCGTCCGCCAGGAGCACGTAGAGGGCGCGCTCGAGGTTTTTCTTACGGGCCTGAAGAATATTGTTCTCTTTTTTGATCTCGACCAGGGCCGCGGGATCGCGGTTCTTGAGGCGACCCTCGAGGATTTTGACCTCTTTGGCGAGCACCTCGACGTCGGCGCGAAGCTGGTCCACGCGGGTCTTGGCGTCGAGCTCCGGCGGCGGCTCGGCCGGAGCGGGCGCGCCGCCCGCCACCTGGTCCGTGACGGGCTTACCGCCCGGAGGTGGGGCCGTTCCACCGGCCTGGGGGGCATTTTTTGGAGGAGCCTTGTCCGCCATCTACTTCAAGGGCAGGAGCCCCACCTGTTCTAGAATCGCGGCCAGGATCTCCTTCAGCCGCTCCATCTTCTTCTCGGTCGACGCGATGAACGCGGGTTCTTTGCGGGCCTTGACCATGGCTTCGACCACGTTCTCGAGCCAGGTCACCGAGTTTTTGAGGTCCGAGTTCTCCTTACGCAGGGTCTTGGTGTCCTGGCCGCCGTCGGCGCCCAAACGCGTTTCAAGGGCGTGCTTGCGCCGCTGGAGCTTCTTGAGCTGGGCGTGGAGCTTGGCCTCTTCGGTGAGCAGGTCTCCGAGCGGGCTCTTGAGCCGCTGAATCGCGGCGTCCGTCGTCGGCGCGTCGGCCCACTCGGTGTCGGCGGCCACGAAAACGAGGGTGACGTCGGCGGTGTCGGCCTCGTTGCGCGCGTCGCCCAGCTGCTCGAGGGCTTTGGGATCGAGGGGCGTCGCGCCCGTGAGATCCACCACGAGCTGCTTCACTCCCGTGCGCAGCATCTTGGACAGGCCGGCGCGGAGCACGAGTGCTTGGGGCAAGCCGAGGGCCTCAGTGACCACCAGCACCTGGACGTCGTCGCGCTTTTCCATCTTCAGCTTCATTCTTAACAATTATAACTCTGTTAAGAGAGGGCAGGGCAACCTTGTTTTTGCGACAGGCTATCCCTAACCTGGAGAAATGGCGGGTCCACCTCCCAAGAAACCACTCCCTGGCGCGGCGCCCAAAACGGTACCCGCCAACAAACCGCCTCCGGGCGGCAAGCCCAAGCCGCCGGGCGCCCCCAAAGACGTGATGGGGGTCGGTGCAAAAGGACCGACCCGCCTCTCGACCGGGAGCATCGCCGACCGGCAGAACGCCGCGATCGCTGAAAAGTCCGGCCAGGCGCCGGCCGACAAAGGCAAGGCGGCAGCCGCGGCCCCCGCCGCGCCGCCACCGACCTACGTCGAAGACAAGTTTCTGCAGCAGTCCTGGGCCAAGAGCGTCGCCGTACCGACGGCGTTCAACGAGTTCATCCAGCGGGTGCTCCCCGCGTTCAAGTTCGAGCCCACGACCCTGCACCTGCTCCAGGTGTTCTCAAACACGGACGAGCGCGCGGTAAAGGTCAAAGGCGTGCTCGAGAGCAACCCATACTACCGGGCCCAGTTTCTCCGGCACGTCGAGAACAACCGGGGAGGGCGCGCGGACGCGCCCTCGGTCGATTCGGCCATCGTGCTCTTGGGGATGGAGAATAGTCGTAGCTTTCTGGCCTCCCTCCAGCTTCAGCGGACCGTGATGGGAGGCCACGTCGAGTGGACCAAAGATGGCAAGCTCGCCGCCGAGCCCAACTCTTTCGTGGGCTTCGCGCTCAGGACCGACGAGGCCCTCGCCGAGCGCAAGGACGCCTACTCGAACTCGGCCTTCTCAGCGGGCCTCGTGTTTGACTACCTCGCGCAGGCCGTGACCAAGTACGCGGCCGATCCCAAGAAGGCCGGGCAGTTCGTGGACCAGGTTTTTGCGCATGGGATGAAGACGGCTAAGGTGGGCATGCTGCTCGCCGACCAGGTGCCCGACTTCAACCTCAAGAAGTACGTGTTCGCGGCCTGCCTCCTTCACGATGTGGGCAAGCTGATTCTCGCCATCCTGGCCCAGGACTACGTGGACTTCTACGATGAGACCCGCAAGCGGGACCTGCCGAGGGCCGTGCGCCAGTTCGCCGAGGAGAAACGCTTTGGCGTGGGGCATCCCATGCTTTCGGCGATGGTTTGCCGCGCGACGGGCGTCCACCAGCCGGTCGAACAGGCCGTGTTCTTTCACCACAACCCGATTCAGCTCTTCAGGGCCGGAAACCGGCATGCCTACACCCTCTCCTCGCTCGTCTGCCTGGCCTCGAACGTCGCCAACCAGCTGCGCAAGCCCGAGGGGCCCAACGATCCGGTCTACGACAAGTGGCTGGGGCCGGAGCTCAAGGGCTTTACCGTCAAAAAAGAGGCCGTCGCCGCCGCGTCCGAGAAGATCCTCCGCTCAGGGGACTAGAAGTCGTCCGGCCACCCGCCGATACACCTAGTGTGAGGTTCCAAGCCCGCTCGCTCATCGTCATGGCTTTGGCGGCTATCGCCGCGATGCCCGGGTCCGCCTTCGCGGGCTTAGGCATTGTCCCGGGATCCCGCTACGCCTCGGGACGCGCGGTGGGCATGGGCAACGTCTACATTCCCTTCGCAGAAGATCCCGTGACCGCGCTCTTCTATCAGCCCGCGGCCATCGGCCACATCCCCAAGTCCAACCTCGAGCCCCTGAACCTCTCGCTTCGCCTCAACGACGGCTACTTCAGTACGATCGACGCGAGCTTCACCAAGGTCTCGAGCCTGAAGGCGTTTGAGCCGCACCTCGAGGGCCACGAAGGGACCTGGATGGGGTA
>DATJFU010000110.1:0-12748 GCA_035495495.1 Bdellovibrionota bacterium | reverse complement strand
GCCCTGAACACCACGAACGGCAACGCGACCACCAGCGGCGCCAGCGGCCCCGCGTTGAACAGGTGCCCGAGCCAGATCCGGGTCAGGTTGTAGTCGCCCACCACGAGCCCCCGCAGATAGCCGCCCGAGTTGACCTTGCCCATGTTCTCGTCGAGGAGAAACGTGCGCAAAATCTCGCCGGGCTGCGGATCGAGCAGTGGCCAGAGCGCGAAGCAGAGACCTGAGACGACGAAAGCGAGCGCGAGACCCGGACCATCCTCGCGGGCCATCCGACGCCAGTCTCCGCCGCGCTCGCCGATCAAAAAGAGTTTGGCGGCGGCGAAGAACGGCAGCCAGAGGACAAAAGACCGGTGCAAGAGAACCACGCCCAGCGCGAGACCCACGCCGAGCCAACGGCGCCAGTAGGCGGCGGGCGCCTTGGCGAGGCCGACCTCGGACGCGAGCCAGACCCCGAACCAGGCGGCAAAGGTAAAGAGCGCCTCGGGCATGTTGGTGAGAAAGGTGCGCCCGTATCTGAACGTCGAGAAAAAACCCAGGAACAGCGCCGCCGCGAGAAGACCTCTTTCTCGACGTCCCGTCAGGCGCCTGGCCCAGAGAAACACGAGAAGAGCGAGGAGGAGCGTCTGCGCGACGATCGGCGCGCGGAGCCGCACGAGCGTGACGACGTGACCGCCATCGGTGGCGGCGAGGCCGGTCCAAAAGAACAGAAACGGCTTGCGATCCGTGATGCCTTCTTCGGACCTGAGCGGTAGCCAGTGCCCCGACTCGCCCGTCACCCGCACGATCTGGCGGTAGAGGTACTCGTCGCCCACCTTGGGCGCGTGAATTCCACCCAGGCCCACTCCGTAGGCCGCCACGACCAGGACCGCGCCCGCGATCCAACCTCTCCCTAATGCTTTGCCAGCCACAGTGGCCCTACGATACACTGCTTGGGTTGCGCCAATCCACTGTCACAGAGGTTCTGAGACGCCCGCCGCGCCTTTCGCGGTGGGACGTGGTCCTGCTCGTGGTCCCGGCCACGCTTTGGGCGGTGCTGGGCATGAAGGTCGAGCCCGAGGTGTTGCAGCCCCGGTGCCACCTTCACCCCGACACCTGCTACCGCGAGAGCGTGAACGCCCTGGACCAGGTGGCCCTCGACCACGAAAGCCCGCTCGGGCAGCGGCTCTCGGACTGGCTCCAGAACGGTTCGGGCACCGTCGCCGCGCTCGTCCCCCTCGCCCTGGGACCCGTGGGTGCCTGGGCGACGGATCTCGCGATCCTCACGGAGGCGACCTGCATCAATGGCTCGGTCAAATCCCTGGTGACCCTCGGGGTCCAGCGCCCGAGGCCAGGGGCCTACCGCTCTCCCCACGAAAACGGCGCGAGCCCCCGCCAGTACACGTCCTTCTACTCGGGTCACACGAGCTTTGTGACCGTGGCCATGCTCTCTCTCTGGCTCAGTCTCTTTTCCCGGGCCAAGGTGGCCCGCCGCGGGTTTCTTCTGCGGCTGACCGCGGTGGCGGGCGTCCTTCTGGTCGTGGCGACGGCGTTCTGCAGGGTGTGGGCGGGCGCGCATTTTCCGACGGACGTCCTGGCGGCGCCCTGGATACCCCTCATCGTTTGTCTGGGTCTGGCGGCATTCCACCGACCCGCAAATCCTTGAAATATTGGCGCTTCTCGGCCTAATCTAGGAGCATGGCAAGCACTCCCAAGCCCTGGCTCAAGCACTACCCCCAAGGGGTCCCCGCGGAGATCAATCCGGAGAACTACCGCAGCATCGTCGACGTCTTTGACCGCGCAAGCAGCAAGCACGGGGCGTCGGTCGCCTACAGCAACATGGGGGCGAACCTCACGTACGCCGACATGGACCGGCTGACGGCGCAGTTCGCGGCGTTTCTTCAGAAGGGCCTGGGTCTCAAGAAGGGCGAGCGCATCGCGCTCCAGATGCCCAACCTGCTTCAGTACCCGGTCGCCCTCTTCGGCGCGCTCCGCGCCGGCCTCATCGTGGTCAACACCAACCCCCTCTACACGGCGAGGGAGATGAAGCATCAGTTCAAGGACTCGGGCGCGACCGCGGTCGTGATCCTGGCCAACTTCGCGTCCCACCTCCAGGAGGTGCTCTCAGACACGCCGATCCGCCACGTGATCATCACGGAGGTCGGGGATCTTCTGTCGTCGCCCAAGCGGCAGGTCACCAACGCCGTCGTCAAGTACGTGCGAAAGATGGTGCCACCCTACTCGATTCCGAACGCCGTCCCGTTCCGCACGGCGCTCCAGAAGGGCGCGGGGCTGGCCTACCAGAAGATGGACCTGGGGCCCTCGGACATCGCGTTTCTGCAGTACACGGGTGGAACCACGGGCGTCTCCAAGGGCGCCATGCTCACCCATCGCAACCTGGTCGCCAACATGGAACAGATCTCAGCCTGGATCTTTCCGCGTCTCGAGGAGGGCAAGGAGGTCGTCTTCACGCCGCTACCCCTCTACCATGTGTTTTCGCTCGTGGTGAACTGCCTGGCCTTCTACCAGTTCGGCGGCCGCAACATTCTCGTGACCAATCCCCGTGACATCGCGGGATTCATCAAGCTGCTCAGGGACAATCCGTTCACGGCCATCTCGGGGGTCAACACTCTCTTCAACGCGCTCGTGAACCATCCCGAGATCAAGACCGTGGACTTTTCGAGGACCAAGATCGCGGTGGCCGGTGCAACCGCGCTCCAAGGGGCGGTTGCACGCAAGTGGAAAGAGGTGACGGGGGTGCCGATCATCGAAGGATACGGCATGACCGAGGCCTCGCCCATGATCACTTGCAACCCGGTCGACGGCACCGACAAGCTCGGGACCATCGGCCTGCCCGCGCCCTCGACCGAGGTGCGGCTCGTCGATGATGACGGACACGACGCGGCCTTGGGTAAACCCGGAGAGATCTGGGCCCGGGGCCCGCAGGTCATGAAGGGTTACTGGCAGCGTCCGGAGGAGACCGCGGACGTCGTGGACTCCCAAGGCTGGCTCCACACCGGCGACGTGGGGGTCATGGACAGCGACGGATTCTTCAAGATCGTCGACCGCAAGAAGGACATGATCCTGGTCTCGGGATTCAACGTCTATCCCAACGAGATCGAAGACGTGCTGGCCACCCACCCCGGCGTGCTCGAGTCCGCCGCGGTCGGCATCCCCGACGAGAAATCGGGCGAGGCCGTCAAGGTCTTCGTGGTCAAACGCGACCAGGACCTGCAGGCCGAGCCCCTGATGACGTTCTTGAGGCAAAACCTCGTGGCCTACAAGGTTCCACGGCAGATCGAGTTCCGTAAGGAGCTGCCCAAGACCAACGTGGGCAAAATCCTTCGCCGCGCCCTCCGCGAGGAGGCCACGCGAAGGTGACGGCCATACTTGCGGCCCTCCTTTGTCTCTTAAGTCAGACGGCGCGCGCCGACCTCGGCGGCGGCAGCACCGAGCAGGTCGAGGAGTACCGCGCGCCCGACATTCGCCTGCGTTGGATCGATCCCTACGGCAAACTCATGCCCCTGGACTGGCCGGTCGTCACCCGGTGGGAGTGGGTCGACTCGATCCAGAAACTGCCCGTCAAAGTGCCCGTGCTGCGCTCGTGGGTTCAGCTGCCAAAAGGCTATGAGTTCGCGCAGTTTCAGAGCTCCAACATGGTCAGCGTGCCCGACGCGACGGGCTCGCCATTTGGCAGTGGCGGCGAGGTCATCACACTGGACACCCAGGCGATCGTGGCCAAGGGTACCCTGCTCGTCCGCGACCCGACCCATAAGATCAAAGAGTACGGGATCCTGATGCAGCCCGATTTCATCGAGCCCACCATCATGACCCACGACTCGTGTCTGGACTTCTGGGTCGAGATCCAGAAAAAGCAGGGCAAGGCGCGGTACCTCTACAACGCCATCTCCTGCGACATCACCGAGAACAACGAACTCGACATCTACATCTTCTATTCGCCCGACGCCAAGATCGACGGCACGCACTTTCGCGGCAACATCGAGACGGGGCCGGGGTGGATCCGGTACCGGGGCCCGTTACCGAGGGTCGATAAGAAGATCGTCATGGGCTACGTCAGGGTCACCGACCTCTACGGAAGCGGGGAGAAATCGGCCACGGTCCAGCGGGTGATCTTCAACGGCGCCGAGGCCGGAAAACGCCTCAGGTTCAACTTTGGCGTCTCACCGACGCTCATGGCGTACCACGAGGCGCCCCTCGACATCTCGGTCAACGACATCGCGCTCACCGCCAAGGTGACGGCGACTTACACGCTCGTCCCCGAACGCTTTGATTTCTCCGCGAGCGCGTACGGCACCGCCGTGACCCTCAGCCATTCGACCACGCCAAAAGGTCTCGCAGCTCCGAGGTTCTTGGGCATCAACATGCGAATGGGCTACCAGTTCTCGGGCCAGTGGCTCGGGGGCAAGTGGCAGGCGCTTCTGGGCTGGTACATCTGGACCATGACCGTGCCGGACAAGCAGTACGGGATCTCACTCCTCGCGGGACCGCAGGTCTTTATCGTGACCCGAACAAACCACCGGCGGGAGCGCAACTACTTCGCGTACTTCAAGTACGCGCCCATCGTGGACAACCCCAAGAACCTCTCTCTTTCAAACGCCGAGGTCGCGGTGGGCGCGGGCTATCAGATCACCCGGCCCGGGGGGCATAACCCCCTCTTTGGCACCTTGGACTTCTCTTCGGCGCACTTCGAGGCGTCGCCGGACGTCAACGTCATGGATCTCACCACGATCAGCCTGGGGTTGTCGTGGAGTCCGTGATGCAACGGCTTGCGCTCATGGCGTGCGCGGCATCGCTGGGTGGCTGCGCGACGCAAGCCATCTTTCCCACCCTCCGGTTCAACGGCCCCGATACGCGAGGCTTTGTGGCGGCGCCACCGGCTGAGGGGCAACCTCCACCCCCAGCCCCTCCTGCCCAACCGCCCTGGGAGGACCCGCCGATCATTGGCCGAATCCTCCCCGTGGCCATCACGGGCGGCGACACGCTCATCCCGTTTCAGAACGGCGGCGCGACGGTCGAAGCGGGCAACACTCCGGTGGGCGCGCAGCTCCAAGTGGACCACCCGTTTCGCGACGACTTCGACGTAGGCATCGTGCTGCAGCCCCAAGCGCCGCTCATCTTCAGGGTGCGCAAGCAGGTGGCCGGTCCCCCGCAGAGCCGCCCCGAGGCCAAGGTCTTCTTGGGGACCCTCACGGGCAGCCTCGGCTTTGGCTTCAGCTCCATGGACGTCGGCACGTCCACGACCGTCGATCAGCTCACCCTCACGTCATTGCTCATCGACGTCTCTTTCGCGGGTGGAATCCGTCTCGGCAAGACCGGCACCTACTACCTCGAACCTTTTCTGCGCTTTGACAGCCTGTCGGCGAGCCAGACCTCCGTCGGCAGCGCCTCGGGCTCGGCCTTTGAGCTCGGCTCGATCCTGGGGGCCCGCTGGGAGCTGGACCAGCTCCTGATCTTTCTCGAAGTGGCCTATACGCGGGCCGGCTCGGCGGAGAACTTGGTTCCGGGCTTGGCGCTGGGCTTTCGTCTTTGACATTTCGTTCATGCAAATTGATCCTGAAATGCATGCAAAGACGTCGAAGACTCGTGACATTGGCGGCCTTGATTTGCCTGGGCTCCGGTTGCGCGCACCAGCCGCTCATTTGGGAGGGTGGAAACTCCCTCACCGGCAGCACTTCCGCCCTGGCCATGGGCACCCATCCCGACGGGCGCGTCGAGGTCTTCATTCTCACGACCAAGGGAAGCCAAAACTCGAACATGTATCACGCCGTCCAGAACGGCACGAAATGGGCCGAATGGACACCCGCCGCACCCGTGGATTTTCCGCTCTGCCTCGAATGCAAGCCGACCGTGGCCGTGAACCAGAACGGTTGGATGGAGCTCATCGTCCAGGGAACGAATGGCTTCTTTTACCAAATCGGCGAATGGGACAATTGGGGCTCCTGGAGCAAGGTGGGCTCAGTACCCAAGTTCTATGAGTCCTTTGCGCTGAAATCCCCTCCCCAGGCGGCCATGGATTCGCAGGGTCACCTCCGCATCTTTTTCAGCGCCGAGGGCGACTACCCCATCGATCCCAACAGCGAAGTCCACCACGTCCCGGACCGGTATTACTTCACGTCGATCCAGCAGACGCCCAACGACGTTCACTCCTGGTCACCCTACACGGCCATGGAATCCACGCCGCGGGAATCCTCGAGGGACTTCACTGTGGCGACCAACGCGGACGGCCGCATCGAGATCTTCGGCGTTTTCAACGACAAGAAGGGCCTCTACCACGCCTGGCAGGATGCCAATGGCCAGTTCACCGACTTCGTTCCCCTCGGTAACGCGCCCTTGCTGGTGGGACCGGCGGAGGTACTGCGAAATAACTTCTATCGGCTTGAGGACTACCGGTTCGGACCGCTGGATGATGCCAGCGCAGGAGGGGCCCAGCGCTACCCGTTTCATACCTGGCAGTCGCAGAACGGACCGGGAGGCTGGACCGACTGGATGAGACTGGATGACGGATTGCCCGCTGCTTGCATGTTGAACTCCGGGCCCGTTCCCGCCACCGCGTTTTACACTCTGGACGGCTACAGTCATCTCTACTTTCAGATGGGTCCCAATATCGCCAGCTCGCAGTGCCTGGCGAATTTCCCATCGATGTCGTCGCGAGATGGCCTCCTCGTCAAATGCGACCAACCCTCCGCCGCGACCCAGGCCCAATGGGCCTGCACGGCCAATCTGGCACGGGGAGAGCGATATCCAGGGGCGGCCGGCTTCAGTGTGCGCGAGCTCGACAGCGCCCGCGAATCCAATACGGACAGCGTGGTTTGCTCGTTCTGGACCCTGGCAAACGGCTGGGTCTACTGTGATTCTAGCTACTCGTACAAGTATTGGTGGGTTCCCTGGGAATAGGATAAGACTCCCCCCATGAAACTCTCTGGTTTGGGGTGGCTGGCGGTTTTCATTCTCGCTATTTCTCCGGCGTGGGCGGACGAGCCCTACGCGCCGGCCGCGCACTGGCAAGGCCTCGGTTACCGCGCGGTCACGCACCCGGCGGCAGCCAACAAGGCCACGGACATGCCGACCTGGGCTCCCCACTCCCTGGTCTGGCCCATCCAGTTTCAAGACGCCAATCACACGATCGGCAACTCGATGGCCGAGTTTCAATCCTACGGCGACGGGCCCTACTACCACGGCGGCCTCGACCTCCGGGTGGCGTCCGGCGCGCCGGTCACGACTCCCGTCGCGGGCCGGATCGAGGCCGGGCACTACGGCTACACCAACCACCCGGACGGTTCGTCGGACAAGTTCTGGAATCCCTGGCCCCAGGGCGGCGATCGGCACTACTTTGAGATCGCGGTGATCACGGACGAGGGTTTTCGCTTCGAGTTCCACCACATGGACGAAACCCGCATGGCGGACGTGGTGCTGAACATCCTCAAGTCCGGCGTGTCTGGACGCGTGGATGCGGGTACCGTCCTCGGCCGCTCGATTCCGTGGCCGGACGGCGTGTACCACCACACGCACTACAACATCGTGAGTCCCGCGGGCGTGTCGCTCAACCCCGAGTACTACTCGCCTCTCCTGCCGGACACCACGGCTCCCGCGGTGAGCGCGGTCATCGCCTCTTTCGCCAACGGGTCGACCCAGGCGTTTGGCGACGGCAAGTTTGACCATGCCCCCGCGTTCTTTGCCCTGGCCGTGATCGACCACCAGGGCACCTGCGTGTACGACCATCCGCCGGTGCTCGCGTCGATCCACTTTGACTCGGGCGCGGACTTCACGTGGGATTTCAGAGAGCGGCTCGCCAAGACGGGCGGCGGCTGGCCCCCCATCTGGGACTTCTTTGTCGAATCCATCGAGGGTCCGCACGGGCAGGAGCTCGCGACCGAGGGCGGCTATGGCGAGGGCGTGTCGGTCGTGAAGGTCCCCGTCCCGGCCGGCGCCCATGGTGCCTTTACGCTCCAGGTGGGCGATCCCGCCGGAAATCTCACGAAATTCACGGGCCAGATCCGTTAGAGGCCCGGAGGCGGCCCATCTACGCAGCGGACGCCGTACCTGTCAGACCAGAACTGCATGAAGAGGGTCCCCTTTGAGCCATCGAATACATACGCTCGATCGGCGCTGTATACGGTGGGACTGGGCATTCCCGCATAGGACCAAAACGACCATTGCTCCCCATTGGCGGCCGGAGGCACGTAGCCGCTTGAACTGTAGTAGAAATCCACGGCAAGCGCGTCGTACCTACTCTGGTGAGAGAGGGTCGTGAGAATGGGTTCGTACCCCGTGGCTTTCATCTGCTCAATCTCGGCGAGCACCTTCGGATCGGTGCTTTGCAGGTAAGGATACTGGGTCTCCCGGATCCCTAGGGCACCCCGGCTCTGGGCCAAGATCGCCCACTCCCTCGTCGATGGAAGGTGGTCATCGCGGTCCTCGCAGGTCCAGAGCGCGTCGTTACTGGAAAGGTTCCGAATGTTTCCGTCTTTGTCCCTGGAGATACTTCCGAAGGCAGGAATCGCCCGGTCAAAAACCTCCCGCAGGTGCAACTCCGCGGCATTGCGGAGAGCCTGGCACTCGGCGACGCTTTGACACAGCTCCTTTGCAAGGACCTGTGGTGAAAGCATGCCGATGAGCGAGGCCGCCACCAGAACCAAGCATCCCACCTTGCCACTTGAATTCATTTTCATGCCCGCAGCTTAATGCAGTGCATTATCGTCGGCCACCGACATGTTTCTGCGAGGTTGACGCTCCGTGGCGCCCAAGATAAGACTCGCCGCATTAGGAATTCAAACCACTGAGGGGGACCCCCATGAAAGCCCGTAACTTCTCTGCTCTGTTACCCATCCTCGTCCTTTCGACGTCCGCCCTGGCCGTAGAAAAAGGCCTGACCTACTCCGACCTCGCCAAGGGGCTCTTTGGCGTGACCTCGGTGTCGAAGGCGGCTCCCACCTTCCTGTTCGTGGGCAAAGACGCTCAGAACGCCACCTGCGGCGTGACGGCGTACTTTCACCCCATGCACGGCTCCTACTCGGACATCGGCATCAACATCAACGTGCCGAACGATGACGACTCCGTGGCCGGCATTCAGGTGCAGTACAACGCCGGCATCAAGGTGAAGCAGACCGACGACGGCTACACCTTTACGTTCAAAGACAACACCTGCAGCGGCACCGACGTGGTCGAAGCCAAGTTCTCCAAGTCCGGCTACAACCTCAAGAACCTCACCGACCTCAAGACCGACGCCGGCGAGAACTCCTGCCACTCCGGCCAGCCCCTCACCCACCACGTGCGCGTCTGCAACGATCTGAAGCTCGTGGTCGCCCTGACCGACGCGGTCGAGAAAAAGATCCAGGCCCTCGTGAAGAAAGAAGTGGGCAATGAAATGACCGAAGATGACGAGCCCAAGCCGGTCGCCTCGTACATCGACAGCGAGCACGAAGAAGGCTGCTGGCTGGACCTCGAGTCGGCGCAGCTCCAGTGCTCCTACGTCATCGACGAGGACATGGGCAACGACTCCTCACCCCTCAAAGTCGCTCAGATCGCCGTCGAAGACGGCCAGCCCACGAAAGTGGTGAAGATCTGGGACAGCAACAAGTGGGACGAGTAGTCCCCCACCGTTAGTCGTTACTGAAGAGTTCCGCGGCGCGGCGGGCAAAGTACGTGAGAATCACGTCGGCCCCCGCGCGGCGGATCGCCGTCAGGCTCTCGTTCATGCACCCGTCCAGGTCCAGCCAGCCGTTTTGGGCGGCGGCTTGGATCATGGCGTACTCACCGCTCACCTGGTAGGCCGCGACCGGCACGTCGACCTCTTCTTTGATCCGGTGGATGATGTCGAGGTACGCGCCGGCGGGCTTGACCATCACGAGATCGGCTCCCTCCTTGACGTCCAGGCGAGCCTCGCGCAGGGCCTCACGGGCGTTCGAGGGATCCATCTGGTAGGTCTTCTTGTCGCCGTGACGGGGGGCTGAGTCGAGGGCGTCTCGAAACGGTCCGTAAAAAGCGGAGGCGTACTTGGCCGTGTAAGCCAGGATGCCCACCTCCTCAAACCCCGCCTCGTCCAAAGCGTTCCGCAGATATCCCACGCGCCCATCCATCATGTCCGAGGGCGCGACGTAGTCGGCACCGGCTTTGGCCTGGCTCACCGCCATCTCGGCCAGGATCGGCAGCGTGGGGTCGTTGACGATCTTTCCACCCTTCACCAGGCCGTCGTGCCCGTCGGATGAGTAGGGATCCATCGCGACGTCGGTGATCACGACGAGCTCGGGGAGGGCGTCCTTGAGTCGCTTGACCGTGGTCTGGAGCAGCCCGTCGGGGTTCGTGGACTCCTTGGCGAGGGGGTCCTTCTTGGAATCGGGCAGGGCCGGAAACAACGCCACCGCGGGCACGCCCAGCTTCAAGGCGGCGCGGGCCTCCTCGATCAGGAGATCGGCGCTCAGGCGGTCCACGCCGGGCATGGATTTGACCGGCACCCGGCTCCCTTTGCCCTCGATGAGAAACAGAGGATAGATCAGGTTGCCGGGGGTCCACTTGGACTCCCGCACCATCTTGCGGATGCCCTTGGAGCGTCGATTGCGGCGGGGACGTTGAGTCAGTACCATGGGGACTTATTACCACAGGAGGACTCGAGATTGAGCCAACGCCGGATGTCCCTGGGCAAGCAGGCCCTCATGAGCTGGATCATGGGTTTTTTCTTGGGCCCCGTGGGGGACTGGTTCCACGTGCGGACGGGCGCCACCGGGTACCCCGACGGCGCCTACGCCTTTTACTTTCCGGGAGGCGTGCCTTGGTGGGTGCCGCTTCTCTTTGCCACCGCGACCATGACGATCGGCCTCAGCCACACGTTCGGCGATGAGCTGGTCCGCAAACATGGGCCCGCCTGGGCGATGAAGCCGCTTTGGGGTGGAACCGCGAGGCCGGGCCTCACGGGCATGGCGCCCCTCATCCGAGGACTCCTCGTATTTGAGCTCGCGTACATCGTCAGCGGCTACCTGCCGCGCCCCGCGGGCGGCGCCGCGGACCTGATCCTAGGGGCCGTGGCCGTGGCCGCCTGGCTCGCGTTCGACCGAACGGTGCACGGGGCGGTCCTGGCGCTGTCCACGGCCGCAGCCGGCGTGTTCGTTGAAGCGACGTTGGTCGCCCATGGCGTGTTCCACTACGGTCCCGAGACCTCCAACCTCTTTGGCGTCGCCTCCTGGCTGCCCTGGATCTACGTTTGCGCGTCGTTTGCCGCCGGCAACTTCAGCCGCTGGCGCGCATACGGGTTTGAGGCCTAGGGGTTCGTCGCGGGTACGGTGATCACCGTGAGATCTTCGGGCAACGTGTAGGGTAACGTGTCGAACGGACTGGAGGAGAGCTCGGTCCACTCTCCGGTCGATCCCACCGAAAATCCGCGGATCCGGTGATTTCCGGTGTCCGTGACGTAGGCGTACTTTCCGTCGCGGCTGTAGGCGATGGCGTCCACCGAACCCCCAAACCCCGACACGGTCTGGATCGAGCTCCCCATAGAGCCGGTACCCTCATCAAAGGGCAGGATTCGGACCGTATTTGGAGTGCCCTCGGCGATGATCGCGATGAAAGTTCCTGAGGGGTTGAACTCCGCGCGCGAAGAAAGATCTCCGAGGTCTTGCCCCATGCTGACGTGACTGAATCCCGGGGAGAGGGTGAAGATGTCGGCGGAAGTGTTTCCCTCGTTCGCCAGCACGGCCCAAAGACCCAATGGGTCCATGGCCAGGTGCACGAGAAGAGTGGCGGTTGCCGACTGCGGTGAAAGGCTCGTAAACCCATAAAGCCCGCTGGTGAGGTAGGCGACCTTGAATACGGTGCTATTGGTGTCGGACGCAAAAAACACATCGCCGCTCGGCTTCGGTGCCACCGACCTGATGGGACCCACGGTGGCCCCGTCCGACGTCGCCGCCGACCGCGAGCCGCACCCTCCGGTTTTTGGGTTGATATCTTCGATCCCAAACGCCACAAAGCCGCCCCCGGTCTGCCCACCCAGGACGGCCAGATCACCCGCCGAGCGGATCTTGAGGTCCGAAGCCGCCGCGAAGCCCGATGGGGCGGCGCACGTGCCCAGGGACTTCAACGCACCCGAACCGTAATCCACCTCGGCGGCCTGAAAACTGGCGTCCGTGAAGACCGAGTAGACCCAGGGTCCGGAGGGGTGCCCCCCCAATCTCGGACTGACCTGCGCCAGGGGTAACTCGCCTGTCCGGTTCAGATGCCCATCCCGGTGGATTTCCCAGGCCACCATCTCTTGGGCGGAGGTATGCAAGACGATCAGAAACTGGCGGTCAGGCAGGACGTTTGAAATCCCCGCTCCGCAACGCGCAAAGACCAGGGCCGTCAAGACGGCCAAGGTCAATGGGACGAGCGCGCGATGGGGCATCACCGAAGTCTATCACCTTGGAAAGGGAACCCGAACCAGAGCCATGGAGACGGGGACCGTGCGGGTGGTGGCCGTAAATCCCAGATGGGTCCAGGTAGTGTCGGATCCCACCGAAAACCGGTTGATCCGCCTGTCGGCCATGTTCGCCACATACCCGAACTTGCCATCCAAAGAATATATGAGCTGCCCAAAGCTGCCCGAGGTGAGGCCCGTCAGACCGGTCTGTACGGACCCGGTCGTGTGCCCGTTGGACCGATCGAGCGGCTTGGTGCGGATTTCGTCCGCCGAAGCCCCGGCCACCATGGCCAAGGCACCGCCGTCCGGGGCGACGTCGATGGAGGCCCCCTGCGCGCCCATGGAGCCGTTGGCCATGCCCAGATC
>DATJFU010000109.1:0-9201 GCA_035495495.1 Bdellovibrionota bacterium | reverse complement strand
TGGGCATCACGAACCAACGCGAAACGGTCTGCTTCTGGGATCGCAAGACGGGGCATGCGCTCTCCCACGCGATCGTGTGGCAGGACCGCCGCACCGCCGACAGCTGCGCCAAACTCCGCGAGAAAGGACTCGAAAAGTTCTTTCAGGAGAGCACGGGCCTGCTGCTCGACCCCTACTTCTCCGGTACCAAGGTCGCCTGGGCGCTCAAGAACTGGGACAACGTGGCCAAGGCCAACCGCGAGGGTCGCCTCGCCGTGGGCACGATCGATAGCTTTCTGGCGGCGCGGTTCTCCGGCGGCGCCGAGCACGTGACCGAGCCGTCAAACGCCTCGCGCACGCTCTGCTTTCACCTCACCCGCCACAAGTGGGACGCCGATCTTTGCAACGCCCTGGGCGTGCCGACCGACATCTGGCCCGAGGTGCGTCCGTCGACCGCGGGCTTTGGCCTCACGCGCGGAGTGCCCGGACTGCCCGACGGCATCCCGATCACGGGCATGCTCGGCGATCAGCAGTCGGCCCTCATGGGCCAGGCCTGCGTGCGGCAGGGCTCGGCCAAGTGCACGTACGGCACCGGCGCGTTTCTGCTCCTCAACACCGGCGAGAAGCCGGCCATGTCCCGGCACCGGCTTCTCAGCACCATCGCGTGGCAGCTCAAGGACAAACCCGTGACCTACGCGCTCGAGGGCAGCGCGTTCATCGCCGGCGCCGCCGTTCAGTGGGTTCGTGACGGACTGGGGCTGATCCGCGAATCTCGCGAGATCGAAGCCCTGGCCGAGACGGTGCCTTCTTCCGACGGCGTCGTGTTCGTCCCGGCGCTCACGGGCTTGGGCGCGCCCCATTGGGATGCCGGAGCCCGTGGAATGCTGACCGGCCTCACCCGCGGCACCGGCCGCGGCCACATCGCCCGCGCCGTGCTCGAGGGCATCGCGTTTCAGAACGTCGACATCTTGCAGGCGATGGAAAAAGACCTCGGCAAGCCCCTGGGCCGCCTCAACGTCGACGGCGGAGCCTCCAAGAACAACCTGCTCATGCAGTTTCAGGCGGACGTCCTGGGGGTCGAGCTCTCGCGGCCCCGCTACTCCGAGACCACGAGCCTGGGCGCCGTCTTCGCCGCGGGCCTCGGCGCCGGGATCTGGAAGGATGTCTCGGACGTCGAGACGACCTGGAAAGAAGAGCAGCGCTTTGTTCCCCGCCTCGACGGCCGCGGCCGCGAGAACGAGCTCAAGCGTTGGCACACGGCGGTCGCCCGCACCCGGATGAACCCGGTATGACTTCGCGGCGGATCCAGAGCGTGCTCGCGGCGGCCGCCCTCCTCGCGGCGGCCTGCCTCGGCGCCTGCAGCTCCGCCCCGTCCGAAACCGACCCCGTGCCGGCTGCCCGCGGGGCTCTCGACTTTGACCGCCGCCTGAGCGTGGATGAGTACATCCAGGCGTTTCCGCAGGGAGACCTGCCCGGGCCGGGACCCGGAGAGGACCTCCGCGCCTCGGTGGGTTTTTTGCAGAACAAGCCCGAGCCCGACACCGAGGGCGAGGCCGCCGTCTCGGTGGCCCAGGTGGCCCTGCGCACCCGTGACGCCACGCTGGACGAGGCCCGGCGCCCCATGGGCATTGTGGTCGTCGTCGACGTCAGCGGATCGATGCTCCTCGAGGGCAAGTGGACCGAGACCCGCCGCGCCCTGAGGGACACGCTTGTCGGGATCCCCGATGGATGGTTTGTCTCGCTGATCACGTTCAACGAAACGGCCCGCGTGGCCTTTGCCGCCCGCAAGGTCGACCCGGAGGCCCGCGACCGCCTGCTGCAGGTGGTGGAGGACATCAAACCGGACGGTGGCACGGACATCCAGGCCGGCCTGAAGCTGGGGTTTGCCCAGATGCAACGGTTCGGCTCGGATGCCCTGGCGCGCCTCGTACTCATCACCGACGGCCGTTCAAACGTCGGGTCGACCGACCCCAAGGTCATCGCGCAGGCGACGGGCACCCAGTACCTCAAGGGCGCGCGCCTCTCGACCATCGGCCTCGGCGGCGACGTGGACGAGGATTTTCTCAAGAACCTGGCCGAGAAGGGCGGCGGCCGATTTCATCTCGCCACCCGGCCCAAGATGCTGGCCGACCTCCTGCAAACCGAGGTGAGGACCCTGGTCGTCCCGGCCGCGCGGGATACCCGGGTCGAGCTCCGCGCGCAGCAGGGTTTCAGGATCCGCGGCATCTACGGCCACGAAGACGAGGTGGCGTCGGACGGCCTGACGGCCAGCCTCTCGCTCGGCGATCTGCCCGTGATGGACGCGCGCATTCTCATGGTCGAGCTCCAGGGAGCCACGTGGGCTCCGGGCGCGACGCCCCTCGTGGTCACCGTGACTCACCTACCGGTCGGCGCCGAAAAACCCGTCAGCGAGTCGGTCTCGCCGCCCCTCCAGGCCAAAGACCTGGATCAGGGCGGTGGAAGCGGATTCAACCGCAATGTCGCTAGAAACGCCGTCGTCCTTTCGGGCGCGCTGGCCCTGCAGCAGGCGTCGCGTCTGGCCCGCGACGGAGACCGCGAAGGCGCCGCCGGAGTGATCCGCGCGCAGCTTGCCGACCTCCGGGTGGCCCGGACCTGGGATCAAGAACCGCTCCTGGCCGAAGAAGAGCGGCGCATGCTCCAGGTGCTCTCCCAGCTGGGCGACACCGCCGGAAGGAACGAGGTTTCACAGGACGGACGATCCAAGGCGGATCCGCAGGTCATGCGCAGGCGCATCCTCACCTCCGCGGTCGATGGAGCGAAGACGGCCGCGCCGGGACCCTGGTCCTATCTTATTGGGGTGTTTCAGGGCGCGTTTCTTCCGCTCTCGGAGCGGACCGGGCTGGACGGCGGTCAGGGCTCGGAGCCTTAAGCCCCAAGACCTTGGGCAGTTCTTCGATCCTCGAAAGGGGGATCACCCGGACTCCGGCCGGAGCCTGAATCCTTTGCGCGCCCGCCGCCGGAACCACGACTACCTTGAATCCCAGTTTGGCCGCTTCATCCACCCGCGCCTCGGGGAGCGACACCCTCCGGACCTCGCCCGTGAGACCGACCTCGCCGACGAACGCCCAATCCAAGGGCAGGGCGTGGTCCGCGCAGCTCGACCAGATGGCCGCCACGGCGGCGAGATCCGCCGCCGGCTCAGGCAGGCGCAGGCCGCCCGCCACGTTGAAGAACAGATCGCGGCTCGCGAGCGCCAGATCCATGTGCCGCTCGAGCACCGCCGCGAGAAGCGAGAGCCGCTGCTGATCCAGACCCACCGACGTACGCCGGGGCATGGCGAGCGCGCTCTTGGCGACGAGCGCCTGCACCTCGACGAGCAGGCAGCGCGTGCCCTCGAGGATCGCCGCGACCGAGGTGCCGGGCACCGCGCGGCCTCGGTCACTCAGAAAAAGCTGAGAGGGGTTGGTGACCTCGATGAGTCCCTCGGGCCCCATCTCAAAGACGCCCAGCTCCCGTGAGCTCCCGAACCGGTTCTTGACCGCGCGGAGCAGACGGTGGGTATGGCCGCCCTCGCCCTCGAAGTAGAGAACCGTGTCGACCAGGTGCTCGATGAGCTTGGGTCCCGCGATGGCGCCCTCCTTGGTGACGTGACCAACGAGAAGCACGGCCATGCGGGCCGACTTGGCGAGGGCCATGAGCCGCGAGGCCACCTCGCGGACCTGGCTCACGCTGCCCGGCGCGCTCTCGAGGTAGCCGCTGACGAACGTCTGGAGCGAGTCCACGACGAGGACGCGTGGCTTGAGGTCCTTGACCATGGCAAAGACCCGCTCGAGCTGGGTCTCGGCGGCCAAGAACACGTTGCCCGCGCCCACGACTCCGAGCCGTTTGGCGCGGCTCCGGATCTGCTCGACGGATTCTTCTCCACTCACGTAAAGAATTTTCTGCGTCGCCGACAGTCCACGGGTCATCTGCAAGAGAAGCGTGCTCTTGCCGATGCCGGGGTCGCCGCCCAGGAGCACGAAGCTATCGCGAACGAGCCCGCCGCCCAGCACGCGGTCGAGCTCACCGATGCCCGTGCGGTGCCTGGGGGCCGCCTGCGCCGCCTTCTTGGGCGCTTCTCCCTCGCCATCGCCCTCTTCTTCATCGAGGGGCACCCACCCATCGCCCGCGGGGAGTCCCCCGCGCGTGAGATCGGCGCGCTCGAGACCCTCGAGGGCGTCGGCGTCCGCCTGGAACTCGGCCCGAAGCGCCGCGAGCGACCCGGACTTGAGCGTGGGCTCGGCCGCCTCGGGGCGGACGACCTCTTCGACGTACGTGTTCCACCCCCCGCAATTCGGGCACCGCCCCAGCCACTTGGGGCTCGTCGCCGCGCAGGCCTGGCACTGGTATCGAGTCTTGATTTTCATGCGGTTTCGCCGGTTTACCTGCGGGCCAAGCCTGGGGCAAGGGGGCCGTGCTAATATATGGAGATGGCTGAATGGGATCGGGACTGGCGAGAAAAGCGTGACCGCGAAGAAGAAAAAGAGCGGGAATGGGAAGCCGCCAAGCGCCTGAAGCAGGGCAACAATGGGACCCCGGGAGGACCCGCCGGGGGTGGAATCGGTGGCCGCGGTGCGGCGGGCGACATAAACCTGGACCCCGCATCCGCCAAGTTCGACGAACTCATCGACCGGGCCGTGCCCCTCATCGAACAGCTCAACAACCTCTACAACATGTTCTTTGCCGGCGCCGAAAAGCGCCCGCCCATCGAGCGGCGCAAGGTCCTGGACCAGGTCATCGATACCCTCACCAAGATCGGCAAGAACACGGCGGCTCAGCGCTTCAAGTACCAGGGCGTCTACCAGCAGTACGTCACGTACCGTGACCGCTGGGACAAGAAGCTCAAGGAGCTCGAAGAAGGCAAGATCCGCCGCGGCGCCTGAAGCTCAGTCCTTAATCAGCTCTAGCAATCCGTCCTGATCAATGACCTTCACTCCGAGATCCTGCGCCTTCTGCAACTTACTCCCAGCCGCCTCGCCCGCCACGACAAAATCAGTCTTCTTGCTGACGCTCCCGGTGACCTTTCCACCGTGGCGTTGAATCAGGTCAGTAGCATCATTTCGCCCCAGGGTTGGCAGAGTCCCCGTCAACACAAACGTCTTTCCTTCCAACCGCCCGCCTTGCACGGGCCGCGCGGGGGCCACGGGCTCGACGTACTTGAGGAGATCCCGCATCTCTTTGAGAGCCTGCTTGTCGTGAAAGTACTCGCTGATCGCCGAGGCCACCTCGGGGCCAACGTCGTCGGCTTCCATGAGGGACTCCTCGCTCGCGGCGGCGAGGGACTCGAGGTCCCCGTAGTGCCGGGCCAGGACCTTGGCCGTGGCCGATCCCACGTGCCGAATGCCGAGGCCGTGGATCAGCCGGCTCAGCTCGGGCTTGCGCGTGGCCTGGATCGCGTCGACCGCGTTCTTGCTCGAGACTTCGGCAAAGCCCTCGAGCTCGAGAAAATCCTTCTGGGTCAGGCGGTAGAGATCGGCAAAGCCCTTGACCTTGCCCGAGGCCACGAGCGCCTCGATGATCTTGAACCCGATGCCATCCATGTCGAGGGCGTGCTTGCCGACAAAGTGGGTGAGGCGACCTTCGATCTGCGCCGGGCAGGCCATGCCCGTGCAGCGAGCCACGGCCTCGCCCTCGGGTTTCTCGACCGGATGTCCGCAGACGGGACATTTGTCCGGAAGGCGGTACTTCTTCTCCTTGCCGGTCCTGAGGTCCGTGAGGACCTTGACCACCTCGGGGATCACGTCCCCCGCCCGCTGAATGACCACGCGGTCGCCGATGCGGATGTCCTTGCGGTCGATCTCGTCTTGGTTGTGCAGCGTCGCGCGGCGGATGGTGGCGCCGCCCAGGTTGACCGGGGCCACGTGGGCCACCGGGGTCAGGGCGCCCGTGCGCCCCACCTGCACCGTGATGTCCTCGATGGTCGTGGTCTCCTGACGGGGCGGGTACTTGAACGCCACCATTCCACGCGGGCTTCTCGAGACGTAGCCCGCGGCCGCCACCTCGGCAAAGCGGTTGAGCTTGACCACGACGCCGTCGATCTCGATCGGCAGGCTGTCGCGCTTGGCCTGGATCTCTTCGTAGAACTCGAGCACCTCGCCGGCACCCTTGCAGACGCGACGGAGCGGAGAAACCTTGAACCCCCACTCCTCGAGCTGCTCGTCGAGCTCGCTGAAGCGTTCGACCTTCACGCCTTCGGCGGCGCCGAGTCCGTAGGCGTAGAGGATGAGCGGGCGCGAGGCGGTGATGCCGGGGTCGAGCTGGCGGATCGAACCCGCCGCGGCGTTTCTCGGGTTGGCAAAGACCTTGCCGCCTTTCTTGAGCTGCTGCTCGTTGAGGCGTTCAAAATCCTTGATGGGCAGCATGGCCTCGCCGCGGATTTCGACAATATCGGGGAGCCCCTTGCCGTGGAGCTTGAGCGGAACCGAACGGATCGTCTTGACGTTCTGGGTGACCTCCTCGCCCACGGTGCCGTTGCCCCGGGTGGATGCCGCGACGAGCATGCCCCTCTCGTAGACGAGGCTCATCGAGAGGCCGTCGAACTTGAGCTCGGCATGGTACTCGAGCTTTCGCGCCGGATCCGTGTCCAAAAAACGGTGAACGCGCACGTCGAACTCGGAGAATTCCTCCTCGGTCAGCGCGTTGGCGAGCGAGAGCATCGGCACCCGGTGGGTGTGCTTCTGAAACTCGTCCAGGGGCCGGGCGCCCACCCGCTGGGTGGGCGAGTCCGGGCGCCTGAGCTCGGGATGCTGGGCCTCGAGCGCCTGCAGCTCGCGAAAAAGCCGGTCGTATTCGGCGTCCGAAATCTCGGGATCGTCGAGCACGTAGTAGCGGTGGTCGGCGTGCCGGATCTCCTCGATGAGTTCGGCCACACGGGCGCGGGCCTTGGACGCTGCGGCGGTCATAGGTCCTTGGTTTTAGTGGGGTCAGAAGAAGTAGACAAGGGTCGGGGTAAAGTCGATGACCCTGTGCGACACGGAGCTGTCGCTGCCGAAGTCGGCGCTCTGGGTCTGCACCCGGATCAGGCCCTTCACGGCCAGGCGTGGGCCCAGGAGATAAGAGGCGCCGATATTGAACCGGACGGACGTCACGCCGTCGGCCCCACCGGTGGTGAAGCCCGTGAGAGTTCCACCGTTGAAAATCCCGATGTCCAAACCCAGGGTCACGCCCCAGCCCCCCCGGATGGGGAGGTCTCCACCGACGCCCACGTAGAGGCCCCCGATGGACGTGCCGCCCGTGAGGTTGGTGGTCGAGCTGGCCATGTCGGTGGAGCTCGAGAGAAATCCGAGCTTGGCCCAGCCCTTGGGTCCGTAAAAGTCGTCGCTCAGGAGGTAGGTGTAACCAAGGGCCCCATGCCACGAGAACACCGTGGCGCCCGTCGAGACCGGGTTGGCCCCCGCCGTGGGCGAGAGGTCCTTCTGGTCCGAGCTGAAGGTGCCATACGAGGTCCCGAGCTCGACAAAGAGCTCGCGGTTGAGCCAGACCTGGCCGTCGACCCGACCTCCGATGAGAAAGCCGGATCCTTCGACGGACCGGGCGGTGGTCGAAACCTGGCGATCCGCGCTCCCGACCACCGGACCCGCTTCGATCCACCCGAGCTTGGGCGGGCCGATGGGAGGTTCGACCTCGGCGGGTGTCCCGTCGGGCTTCGGGGATTCCACGGGTTCCGCGGCGTGGGCCACGGAAGTGATCTTCTGGTAGCGCGCGATGGGGCGCGCGGGGTCCTCTTCGACCGCCTTGCAAAAGGCCATGCCCCCGTCGACCGAGTCGACTTCGAGGACGCCGATCTTTTCCATGCGCCAGTCCACCACGGCCTTCAGGATGGGGTGAACCTTGACCTCTTCGATGGTGCTCACGATGAGGTGATCACCTTTGCGGATCCCGGCGTTTCTGGCCACGCTCACCGTGATCCACTCGGAGTCCTTGCCCGTGACGTGCCCCACGAAGGGGAGTTTGGCGATCAATCCCCCTATGCCGCGCTTGATCTCGGCCTTGAGATCCTGGGGCGAGAGGTCCTGTCCCGGGCCCGGCTCGGAGATGGTGGAAGTCGAAGACGCCAGGGTCTCCATCTGGGGCGCGTGGAGCCAGTCCATGACGACGCGATACTGGGCGCCTTCCTTGTAGATCTTGGTGCGGATCAAACTCTCGGCCTTCACGGCACGGGCCGCATGGTCCAGGACCGCCGGATCCTCCATGAGCTGCTGGTAGTCCAGCTTGGAGTCCAGGAGCGTGTCGCGCGCCTTGCTCGAGTCCATGAGGGTAAAGCGGGGATGCTGGGCAAAATACTCTTTGAAGGCTTCTTCGACGTAGGGCCTGAAAAGCTGGTCCACGTTGTCCCAGGCCGGGAGATATCCGATGCGCTCAAGACCGTACTTTCGGTCGAGGGACGCGTCGGCGCGGGCGGTTAAAGCCGGGGCGGCGAAGGCCAGGGCCACGAGCAGAAAGGCCAAGCGACCGTGCGGCCGGGTGAGCATCAGTTATCCAGCTTCTCCGGCATGCGCTCTTCGTAGAGGGCCACCAGCATCTTGAGCTCGGCGATCTCTTCTTGCGCCTTCATGAGGTCGCGCTCGAGACGTTCGACGCGCGCCACGAGCCGGGTGAGGCCGTCGCCCTGCATCTGCACGGCATCGGTCCGTTTGGCCGGAGGCGGCGGAGCGGTTGCGGCGGTGAGCGCGGCCGGAACTCCCTGCTCATCGTCCCAAAGCAGGTAGCGGCCATTGACCCGCTGGAACCGGATTTTCTCCGCTTTGATGTGACGACGCAGCGTCGACAAACTGACGCCGTTCTTCACCGCGTATTCTACCAATGGGATCCAACCGCCCAAGAGTCCCCCGTCCACTCTCCAATTGTATTTTCATGGGGCGCTATTTCAAGTAATCTCCTGGAATCTATGGTGGGCTCTGAGCACCGGCCCCACAGGCTTCCCGGAAAAGTCAGGATCGGCCCCAAGCGTAAGATCGCCCTGGTCTGCAGTGGCGGTGCTACCAAGGCCGGTGCCTTCCATTTGGGCGTGGCCTTGGCCCTACAGGAGCAGGGATTCCGGTTTTTTGGCGGTCCGGCCATGAAGGACGGCAAGCCACGGCTGCCGGGCCCCATGGACGTGTCGGTTTACGTGGGTTCCAGCGCCGGATCCATCATTTCGACCTATCTCGCCGCCGGGTACTCCATCGACAACATCTTTCACTCGTTCATGGGTCATAAACCTGACCCTGATACCGAGTATGA
>DATJFU010000108.1:0-3402 GCA_035495495.1 Bdellovibrionota bacterium | reverse complement strand
ACCGTCGCGACCCTGATGTACGTGCTGTCCAACCACTTTCACTTGTTTCCGCCGGTGATGCTGCCCATGTCCTGGGTGGACCGCGCGGTTCCCTTCGTGCCCCAGACCGTCTGGATCTACACGTCGGAGTTCATTCTCTTCATCCTGACATACGCCTTGAGCCGGGATCACCGAAACGCCAACAAGTACCTATACTCGTTTCTGGCGCTGCAGACCGTGAGCGTCGCGATCTTCGTGATCTACCCCACGACGTTTCCGCGCGCGCAGTTTCCGCTGCCGGCGGACCTGGATCCGCTGACCCGGGCGCTTTTCGCCCATCTGCGGGTCACGGACACTCCGGCCAACTGCGCGCCGAGCCTGCACGTCTCGAGCTGCTACCTCTCGTCGTTCGTGTTTCTCGACGAGCGCCGCCGCCTGTTTCCGCTCTTCTTTCTGTGGGCCTCGGCCATCGCGTTCACCACGCTCACGACCAAGCAGCACTACCTGGTCGACGTCGCCCTCGGGTTCGTGTTCGCGGCGATCTTCTACTGGATCTTTCACCGCTGGATGAACTACCGCACCTACGGCCGGGTCGAGACGGGCGTCCAGGCAAACCGGTAATAGCTGTCCTCAAAGCGCTCAAAGGGCACCACCCAGTGCAGCGCCCGCATCCCGGGCTCGAGAGTTCCCACCCGTCCGTGCATTCCGAGCGCCCTCGCCCCGTTGTAGGTCACCGCGCAGAGAAGCTCCGCGCGGCTCATCCCTAAGTACAGCGCGCCCATCGTCAGGATCGCGGGCAGGTGATTGATCATGCTCGAGCCGGGGTTGAAATCCGTCGCAAGGGCCACCCGCGCCCCGGCGTCGATGAGCTTGCGGGCGGGCGCATGCGGAGCCTTGAGGTAGAAAGCGGTCCCGGGCAAGAGCACCGCCGTCGTGTCCGAAGCCGCGAGCGCCCGCACACCGGCCTCCGAGATCTTGAGCAGGTGATCGGCCGAGAGGCAGCCGAGCTCCGCGGCGAGCGCGGCCGACTCCGTGTTGGCAAGCTCGTCGGCGTGGATCTTGACCGCCAGACCCAGATCACGAGCCCGCCGGAGGATGGCCGCCCCCTCTTCTCGCGTGTAGTAACCGCGATCCACGAACACGTCGCACGCCTCGGCGAGCTTGAGCCGGGCCACCTCGGGCAACATGCGGTCCACGAGCTGGCTGAGGTAGGCGCCGCGCTCAACATTCTTTGGAAACGCATGCGCGCCCAAGAACGTGGCCTGAAACTCGACGCCCGGAAAGTGCTCCCGAAGCTTGCGCACGACCTTGAGGCACTTGAGCTCCGTCTTCTCGTCCAGACCGTAACCGCTCTTGACCTCGATGGTGCGCACCCCCAGGGCCATCGCCGCTTCTACCCGGGCGCAGGCGATGCGTAGAAGGTCGACCTCTTTCATGGCGCGGGTGGCATCGACGGTCCGGACGATTCCACCCCCCTTTGCGGCGATTTCCTCGTAGGTCGCTCCGGCGCAGCGCTCTGCGAACTCCTCGGAACGGTCGCCGGCAAAAACCAGATGGGTGTGGCAGTCGACGAGCCCCGGAACCAGGGCGTGGCGCTTGCCCAGGTCGTGGGCCTTTGCGCGCCGATACTCTCGGGGCATCCGTGAGGTGGGACCCGCCCAGAGCACGGCCCCCGGCACCTCGATCGAACCCCGGTACGGGACCTTTGCACGCCGGGTCTCGTAAACCAGCGCGCCGTCCGCGACTTTTCCGCAGTCCTCGTCGGTGGGGCGGCGGCCGTCGCGCGCCCTGAATCCCGCCCCCGTCAGAAGCTCGCTCGCGTGAACGACGGCGCGGACCATGCTCAGGCCGTCGCCGCCAGGCCAATGCCCTTCTGGATCATCTCTTGGATGGCCGGGTCGTGCTTACGCTCCGAAAGGAGGGCAAACGCCGGGGCCATCCAGGGCAACGACTGGGGATCCTTCTTGAGAACGCGGTGGCAGAGCTCGATGAGCTCGATCGCCACGAGCCACTCGTCCGGGTGGTCGGACACCAGGGTCTTGAGCACTTCGCGCATCTCGCTCTCAGCCGCCGCCGGAGCCGGCGATCCGGCGCGGAGAGCCTGGGTGCGTCCATGAAGCGCGAACACGCGCCTCTCATCGACCGTATACGGACTCGTGCGGCCGGGCTTGGTGCTGGCCTCGCCCATCTCAAACTCACCGTAAGCCTCGCGGTCGGCCGGGCCCGAGTAGACCGAGGTCACCTTGTCGCCCACGAGCAGGTCGAACTCACCCCATTCGGGATCAAAGTACGTTTTGCCGCCGCGGCTCACCCGGCAGTCCGAGAAGGTCATGAGCGCCAGCCGCTGGGAGCCGCCCCTCAGCCAACTCCGCACCTGACCCTCGATGACAAAGCCGTTCACGAACTCCAGGCGCGCCCGCTTGCCTTTGCCCATGCCCGTGCGCTCCAGGTCCGAGTCCGAGAGGGTCTGCGGATCGCGGTCGGCGTATGCCTTCCACCTTCCCACGGGCGTGCTGAACCCTTGGGCGTGGCGGCCGCGGCCTTGGCCGGGCAGCTCGCGCTCGCCCGCGGCAAGTTGCACCGGTCCGCGCATCTTGAAGAACTCGACGTCAGCGCCACGCGCCTCGAGGGACTCCACGATGCCGCTCGCCTCGACCGTGCCGTTGAGCACGACGGTGTTGACGGTGCGCGCGGCACGGGCCTTCTCGACGGACTCCGCGCCGCCGCGGATATACGCCAAGGTCTTTTCAAACTCGCCCAGCACGGTCACCAGGTGGCGAAGGTCGCGGGCCACGAAGAGCTGGGGCTGCGGCTCCGTGATGTCGTAGGACTGCTCCACGCATGCCACGGTGAGCGGGATTTTCTTAACGGCAGCGGACAGGCAGTGCTGGCTCTCGCCCACGCTGGACAGGAGACCCGCGCCGTAGATGCGCGGGTTCTTGGGATCGCCGACGAGGCCATATTCCACCGTCCACCAGGCCATGCGGGCCATCTGCCCCGCCTCCGAGACGGCCGCGATGGACTTGGAGACCTTCTTGAACTTCTCGTCGGCGTCATCGACCACGTCGCGCGAGACGTCCGGGTTCTCTTTCACGTCCGAAAGGGTGCGGATGGCCTCATAGAGCTCGATGTCCTCATGGGAGAGGATCGCCTTCTGGGCCATGCGGGCGTACTGCCGCAGGTAGGCGGCGTACTCGGCGTCCGCGATGATGGGCGCGTGCCCCGCCGCCTCGTGGACGATGTCCGGCGCGGGCGTGTAGGCGATATGATTGACCGTGCGCATGTCCACCGCGATGGGCAGGATCCCCCTGGCCTGAAATTCCAGAAAGGCGGGCGATGGAATGAAGCCTTCGACCGCCACCGCGCCCCAGCCCAGGCGCTGGAGCTTTTCGTCCATCTCCTGCACGCGAGGGATCCGGTCGA
>DATJFU010000107.1:0-4685 GCA_035495495.1 Bdellovibrionota bacterium | reverse complement strand
TATCTGGGCGCCGATCACCCGGACCGGCCCGAGCTCACGGAGCTCCGGAGAATTTTTCACACTCCGGGCGCGCCGTCCGAGAGCGAGCTCAAGGGCTGCACGCAGGAGGTTTCGCACCACCTGAGCGCGGCCGATGCCACGGCTTACGTGGCCAAGGACGCCCGCCACGCCCACTGGTGCTTCTACCGCGCGATCTTGGATCTGGAGCAGGAGCTCAAGCGCCTGCCCGGCTACCTCGAACGCAAAGAGGCCATGATCCATGCCTACGGAGGCCTCGTGCCCCTGGCCCGCGCGTTTTCTGAGACGCTTCACGACGCGCGCTACCTGCGCTTTGCGACGACCCACTATCGCCAGGTGAGTTCCTGGCTCTTTGCGCGAACTCTTGAGCCCACGCCAGGATCGCAGGCGGCGGCGTGGAAGGATCGGACGTCCAACCCGTTTCCGGCCTGGCGCCCGCTGCAGCAGCGGGACGGTACGGTGCTGAACAAGTACGGAATTCAGGTCACGCCCGAGAAGGGCGCGCCGATGGCGCCGGTCCCCGCGCGGGTGCCGGCGGGCGAGCTGCACACGCCGGATGCGCCCGCGACGGCGGACATGCTGGCGCCGCCCGTGGAGCAAACGGCCGCTCCCTTGCCGCCCACGCCCGAAGGCACGACGGACCAGCCGGTGCAGACCTCACGTCAGGCGCCGATTCGGCGCTTCAGGCGGCGCTAGACCTATTTGACTTCGCGGTCGTAAATCCGCCAGCGGCGGTAGAGGGGCGCGCCCAGGTCCCGCCAGGGCTTGTTCATGCCCTCGTTGTCCTCGAGGATCCACGACGGCTCGCCGCCGACGATGCCGTATTTCTTGGCCCGGCGGAAGCTCTCGACCGTGAACAGCGCGAAGATACCGCCGTGGCGGTACTCTTTCTTCACGCCGAGCGTGAGGATGCGCACCGTCTTGAGCATTTTCTTGCCGATGAGGATCTTGAAAAGACCCGTGGGAAACAGGCGGCCGTTGGGGATCCGCTTGAAGATGTGGTTCAGGTCAGGTAGCGCCAGCATGAAACCGGCGGGTTTGCCTTCTTTCATGGCGATGAAGGCGAAGTGCGGGTCCAGGGCCATCTTCATATCCTTGGCGGCGAACTGAAACTCTTCCCAGTTCATCGGGACAAAGCCCCAGTTGTCTTCCCAAGCCGAGTTGTAAACGTCGAAGCAGATCTTCACCTCGTTCTCGAAGTCCTTGAGGTTGAAGTCGCGGAACGTGATGCTCGTGTCCTTCTGGAGCCGGTCGGCGTACTTCACGACCTTGGGGGGCAGATCCACGCCCTTGTCGGTGGGGAGCCAGTAGGCCACGAGGTCCTTGGCTTTCACGAAGCCGGCCTTGTCGTGGAGCTCTTCGTAGTACTTGGGGTTCCACGTCGTATCGATCGTGGGGTGCTGGCTCTGGCCGCGCACGAGCAGTCCGCAGGTGTGGTTGGTGCTGGGGTTCATCGGGCCGCGCATGACCTTGAGGCCCTTGCTCTTGATCCACTGGGCGGCGGCGTCGAAGAGGGCGTTCGCGACCGACTGGTCGTTGATGCACTCAAAGAAGCCGTAATGGCCCACTTGCTCCTTATGATACGCGATGTGGGCATCGTTCTTGATGGCGGCGATGCGGCCCACGATCTTGCCGTCGCGCTCGGCCATGAAGAGCTGGATCTGCGCGCGCTTGTAGAAGGGGTTGTGCTCGGTATCGAGGACTTCCATCTGCGCCATGCGCAGGGGTGGAACCCAGTTTTTGAACTCCTCGTTCTTGCGGTCGTAGAGGCGGAAAGGGAAGTCGATAAACTTCTTCTTACCGGCCTTATCCGTGACAGAGATGATGTTGACCGCGGTCGAATGGGTAGAGGTCGAAGCCGCGCTGCGGCTTTGGGTAGTTTCGAGCATCTACCCTGCATAGCATGGGCCGTTTGCCTTGATAAGGTAGATCAGGCTGCGCGCTGAAATTCTTGAGTATTTCCGGAGCCTTCTAGGCGCTTCCAGAGATCCTCGACGCTCATTTTCTGACTGGCGAGGTACTTCTCGATGGCCTCGTTCACGGCCCGGCGGGCCGTCGCCACCTCGGATCGCGAAACCATGTTTCCGGACTGCAGGTCTGACTGGATCATCATGGCCTTCTTGGGCGGCATCATGGAGATGAGGCGGTCCACCAGGCCGGAGTCGGACCCATAGAGGGCCTTGGTCAGGGTGCCGGTGTCGACCTCGTCCAGGCCGCCGTTGACGATCTCGTCCGGAAAGAGGGCCAGATCCATGAACTGCACGCGGGCACGGCGGATGCGGTCCGCTTCGCCGGGGGACGACTGGAGCATCTGCTCAAAGAGGTCCATCTCGCGCTCGGGCGACAGGGCCCGCAGAAAGTCCGCGGCCACCGAGGCGCCGTTGGTTTCGAGCGAAGGAGCCTTTTTGAAAGCTTCGAGCTTGCCGGCCAGGCTCTTGGCCGCGGCCTGCACCTGGCTGTCGGGAAGGGTCTGCATGCGCGCCACGGCCTGGAGCACCTGCTGCTGGGTGCCCGCATCGAGGGGACCCATGAGCTCGGCGAGCTGCTCGGGCGACGAAAACATTCCGACCACGGCCAGGTTCTGCGCCGACTCGCCCTTGAGGAGCACGCGGCGGTCGCTGTCCGGCAGGCGGAACAGGAACTGGAACGGGTTGTTGTCGTCCTTGTTGAACCCGCGCGAGAGCACGGACGACAGGATGAAGTGGTACATCGTCTCGACGGTCTTCAGGGCCGCGCCGAGCTCGACTTTTTCTTTGCCTTCTTTGACCATCGCGGCCATGCGGGACCAGACGGCGGGCGAAAGCTCACCAAAGGCCTTGCGGGCCACGCCCCAGCCCAGTTGATCAAAGAGCACGACCACGTCCTGCTCTCCGCCCTTGTCGTAATACGACGCGATGGCGCGGCTGACGGCCTGGGGATACTGGGTGCAGAGAGAAAGGATCTGCTCCTTGCACCAGCGAATCTTTTCGCGAGCCGTGGGCTCGTCCACGGCGTCCGCGCCGTCCGCGTCTCCGGGCCGGTTGGGCATGGACATGCCCTCGGGCTCGAGTTCCTTGCGGCGCGTGGCCCAGAGGTAGATCCCCACGAGCACGAGACCACCCAGGATGATGAGGAGCACCCACATCTTCCAGGTGAGTTCGGGCAGGAGGCGCGCCACCGACGCGGGCGAGCGCGAAGAGGGCAGAGAAGAACGCGTGACCTGCACCGAGTCCGTGGTCGCGGGATCGCCGTCGGCCAGGTTCAGGTGCAGCTTGCTTGCGAGCATGTCCCTGATGACTTTTTCTTTGTCACCGCTCACCGAGCCATCCAAAAGGACGTAGATCGTGACGCGCGTCTTGAGCTGGTGGAGCTTGTTGTTGGCCTCCGAGAACGTCGGAGCCAGGTCATCCGCGACGATCAGACCAGGCAGAAAGCCGGACTCGGCCTCCTTGCGGTACTGCGCCAGAACGTCCTCGTCCTCGCGGATGGCCGCTGAGACCACGACGTTGTACTGGTCCGGAGTCATGATCTCATTCAGGACGCTGCGGGCGTTACGCTCGTAGATGCTCTCGAGGGTCGCGACCTCTTCGCGGAACTCGGCGCGCGCCTGCGAGGCGCCCAGAAACAAGAGTCCCGCGAGAAGAGTCCCAGCGGTACGGATCACCGTTTTCATTTGGATCCTCCATCGGCGGTGCCGCCAAAGGCGGATGCCGGAATGCGACCAAAAAGCTGCGCCAGGCGCATCTTCATGATGGGATCCGTGTTGTCGCGCCGAAGTTTGACCAGGTACGCGGTATAAGGGGGGTAAGCGACCGCGCCGCGCTCGATGGCGTAAACCACGGCGTCGCGCCAGTCGTCGTCGTCGCTCTCGCTGGCCGTCCGGATGGCATCGTCCGGAGCGGCCTTGATGAGCTTGCGATAGTCGACCCAGATCTTGAGGGCCAGCGGCCGGATAGGCTCGGCCAGCTTGCGATAGTTGGCCACCATGTCGTTGAAGAGAGCCACGCGGGCGTGGTCGTCTTTGACGTTGGGCACGTAACCCAAGCCGATGCGAGCCGCGCCGGGCTCACGGGACATCATGCGTTCACGAATCTGGTCCGCCGCCTCCGAAGGGAGGGGCACCCAGCGCTCGACCACCCCGAGCGCGGCCTGCTTCAGATCTTCGCTGGGGGCGTCCAGAAACTCGATCAGGCGCGCGCGGTCGTTGGACGCGCCGGTCGGCTCGGGGAGCTTGCTGAGGAGACGCATCCCCACGGTGAGCATATGGGCATCGCGGCCCTGAAAGTGGTCGCGGCGCTCCCACATGAGATCCACGATCATGGAGTAGAGCCGTTGAAAGTCTTCTGGCGTCCAGGATTTGGTGAGCGCCCCGCGATCCATGAGGTGCACGCCCGCCTCAAACACCTTGCCGATGGTGTTGCGGACGTTCTTGTCCTCGAGGATGCGCTTGTGGAGACCCACGAAGTCCTTCTGAACGTAGAGGCGGGCTTCTTCGGAGGATTGAACCTGCGAGTACTGCTCCTGCAGCTGCTTCTCGATTTCTTCGAGGGTCTGAAACGCGCCTTTGCCCTTGGCCTCTTCGGCCGCGCCGGTTCCACCGCCGTGGAGATGGAACACCCAGAGGCCCGTGCCCAGGGCCATCACGCCCAAGAAGTAAGCCTGGAAGTATACACGTTTCACCATTTCCT
>DATJFU010000106.1:0-2655 GCA_035495495.1 Bdellovibrionota bacterium | reverse complement strand
CGGGCCAAGGGGGGCGCGTGAGCGAGCGTAAGTTCCATCAGGAGCTGAAGCGCCGCCTGGCCAAGGATCCCGGCGCGGCTTTTGACCGCCGCTTCTGGGCCCGCTTTGAGCAGAGCTTTGGAACCAATCCGTTGGGGCAACCCGTTTCGACTCGCTCCAAGGCCCGGCTGTCGGGCTGGCGCCGGTGGGCCGCCTTTGGCGTGCCGGTGGCGGCTGCCCTGGGCCTGGCCCTCTGGTTCTTTGGCGCGGACTCCATGCCCCGGGCGGAGCGCCAGCTCCTGGACAAGGACCTCGATACCCTCGTGGTGATGGATGACCTGAACCAGGCCATCGGAGGCGATCCTGAAGAGGCGGAGTGGAATGACGTCCTCCTCGCCGAGAACCCGGACATGGACGACGACGAGGCCGCGGAATGAGCTCGCGGGCGAGGGCCGCGTGCGTCCTGGCACTTGCGCTCGCGAGCGGTGGAACCCTGAGTCTCCGCGCCGACGAACCCGCCGCGGAAGCGGTGGCGGCGCCTTCTACTCCGGCCCCTGCGAACCCCGACGCCGCCAAGGCCGGCGAGGCGCCCAAGCCTAAGCACAAATGGGAGAATCTCCCGCCCGAGAAGAAAGCGCGCATCCTGAAGCGCTTTAAGCACTTTCGCCAGCTGACGCCCGAGGAGCGCGCCAAGCGCCGGGAGCGGGTCGACAAGTTCAAGAGCCTGCCCCCTGAAGAGCGCCAGCGTCGCCTCGACGAGCTCAAGCGCCGGCGCGCCGAACGCCAGGGAGAAGGTTCCACCGGCGGGCCCGCCGATCCGGCACATCCTTCCACCGGCCCCCAGGATGCCGGGCTTTCTGCCGGACCCGCGGCCGGTGAAACTCACTGATCTTCCGCCACTGCTTTTGATCTCCCTGGTTTTCGGCTCGTCCGCGAACGCCGGAGGCGTGCCCAAGCCGCGCATGAGCGAGGTGGCTTTTGATGGGGCTCTCGGAACCGGGGGATTTCTCGCTGGCCGCCTCGGCTTTGGTTTGGGCATCGATCCGCAGTGGCGAGTGGTCGGATCCGGGGCCGCGGCACGGGACCCCATCGGCGGGACGCTGGACACGGACCTCCGCGCAGGGGCGGACGCGTGGTTCGGCGACGAGTTCAGCCTGGCCTTTGGTCTGCTTTCACGGGGCCTGGGCGACACGGTTCGCAGCTTTGGCGCCGAATTCGCTGGAACCCAGCAGGTCCAGCGGCTCTGGTCCGGCACGAGGGTGACCGAGGTCACCGCGCGTTTCTCGATCGAGAGCTTTCACCGCCAGCGGGATGCGTTCGGGCAGATCCTTTCCCATGGCGAGGCCGTGAGGGGCACGGCGATCGGGGTGGGTCTTTCGCGCGAGATCCTTGATTCTCTCTGGATCTCGGGCGCCTTTGACCAAGTGATCTACGACAACCCATCGGTCATGGAGGCCTTGGGCACGGACCGCTTCTTTTTGGCGGTGCCGGGGGACCTCTCCGGCTTTCTGCCCGCCAGGACCTGGTCGGCGGAGGCGCTTTGGTCACCGGTGGAATCCTGGGAGCTCAAAGTCCGCTACGGCGCCACCGAGCCGCCGGAGGGTCACGGCGACTTCTTGGGCACGTGGACCGCGGCCATCCGGCGCTCTCCGTCGCCCAGTTGGAGCGTGGGGATCGAAGGTAGCGTCGCCGCGTCGGCTGGCGCGCGAGAGACCGCGGCCGCCTACCTTTCGGGCCGGCTCTCCTGGTGACGCACTGCATGATAATCTTTTAGACACTTCCGGGCGGGCTGTTTTCCTTTTCAATTCATAGTCCTAGATTCCTGACTCAATGCGTCAATTATTCTTGACTACATTGGGCGGTCTTTGTTAGTTTACGCGGCGTTGCGAGCAATCCCCGGGAGGATGCGAGTCCATGAAGTCCGTTTCGCCGTTTGTTGTTGCCCTGGTTGTTTCCATTTTCGCCTCAGAAGCCCACGCGCACGTCGAGCCCGACTACACGCTGTCCCTTGGGGACGCGGGCAAGACGTACGTCCGGCAGACGCGGACTCGCTGCGGGACGAACCGCAGCTGTTACATCACCGAAATGAACGCATTCGTGGCGGAGCTGAAACCGGCCTACCAGGCGGCGGTCGCGGCCATGCCCGCGGACCTGCGCACGGTGGTGGGCGGCTACTGCCAGCAGCATCTCGGCGCCCATAACGACGACTTTGTTCAGTGGATGCTCTGCTACCGCGACGCCCTCTCCCTCGTGGGCGGCGACCTCGAGGGCTACGATCACCTGCGCCAGACCGGCAAGACCGGCGCCCAGGTCATTGCCCAGATGAATACCGACAACAACTTCATGAAGACGGTGATGGCCCACGAGTGCCACCCCGTGAGTGATGCCTGCGTCGACGAAGTTCTCCTGGGCATCTACGGCCAGGGCGAGACCGCTTACAACAACATGGTCACCGCCGCCGGCGACGCCGTGCTGTTCTCCGCGATCTCTTACGAGTGCGGCGACGCCCTCAACAACAAGGAGGCCTGCCGCGGCTTCAAGCACTGGGGCACCCTCGTCACGGTGAACTGGAATTCGGTGCACGCTCCGGCCGTCGCCCACGCGCACGCCGCCGCTCCGACCCCTGCGCCCACGACGATAAGCTTTGATCCGGTGACCATCACGGCCACCGCCCCG
>DATJFU010000105.1:0-5535 GCA_035495495.1 Bdellovibrionota bacterium | reverse complement strand
TTCTCATTTCGCCAGTGGTCTCGACTCCTGTGGCAGCCGAGACGGTGGCCATGGCGACGCCACAGCCGATGGATTCCAACTGTCCACGGGCGACCGCCGATGCCTGCGCGCAGTGCGAAGGCGCCACGCTCACGAACTTTGACCAGGTGATGACCGAGGCCGAGAACGGCAGTCTCACTTCGGTCGAGGGGTTCATCAGCCGCCTGCGGGCGGTTGATCCCAATATCACCAACAACCAGATCCTCATTGGTTCCAGTTTGAGTCGCCAGGGCACGAGCGCGCGGTTTCCCCGCATTGCCTACAAGAGCCCCAACTCCGAACTCTGGGTGACGATCAATACGGATCCCAGCGCCCCCGGGTACAACACCGTCGAAGTCATGCGATGGAACGGACCGGCAGGTCGCTTTGACTTTCAGGAGGTCTGCTTCGACCAGCCCAGCTCCGGTTCGGGCGCGACGGCACAGCCCGCGCGAGGGTGCAACGGCGGCAACGGCGGACACTCCGCCAACGTCTACAGCGGAAGCGACACGGCCGGCGCGCCCACCACGGCCGCCGCTCACGTGCGCCGTGACGCCCGCCAGGATTGCGTGAGCTGCCACCGCGATCCAGGGCGGCCCAACTTTGACACCTACGTCGCATGGCCTTCCTTCATTCCACCGCGTGACGACGTGCTCGAGCGGGGCAGCCCCGAGGCTTCGGAGTATATGCGGATCATGAACTTGGCGGCGACTGATCGGGCCGCGGGGACCAATAGTCGATGGTCGCTGCTCACGATTCCACCGGCCGACGGTCGAATTAGGGACAATTCCGGCGCAGATGGGGGAACCATCCCGATCACCCACGTCACGACTCCCCCTCATACGGTCCCTGACGACCAAGATCGGCTGAATTTCATTCAGTCACAGATCAACGCGGGGGACGTGCGGCCCTCGGCCGGCACGGACGTCGGTTCGTTTGGTGAATTGCACGGATACCGCATCCCTTCCAACCCTCCAAAATCCGCTCTTAAGAACGTGGACGAGGCAACGTTCGATTTTGCCGGATCGAGCCACCTGGGCTTTGACCAATCCGAGAGCCAGAACATGTGCGCGATCCAAACCCAGCTCAAGGCGCGGGCGGACTACAACCGCATCAAGTACGCCATGGCCGCGGTGGTGGATCCCCTTTGTAACAGGAGCTCCCGCGACCAGGTCCTGGCACTCATGGGCGCCAGTGCGCCGACCGGCGCCGACGACTACTTCCGGTCCCAAGGCCTTCAGGTGCAACCTTCCGAGGTAAACGCGGGGCCTTACCAGGGCACGTGCCGCGCGGGTGCCGAACCGCAGTGCCCACCTAGCAGCCCGGCGACGCAGAACTACACCAGCGTTTGCCGTCTCCGGTGCGACGGAGGCTATCGCTATAGCTGGTCGGACCAAACCGTCTGTCCCGCGGGGTGGGAGGCCCTCCCCGGTAAGTGCGAGGGGACCAATTACCGTTCGACGGGTGGTGTTGCGTCGATTCAGCGCGGGAGGCCGGGCGAGATGTTCTCGGCGGTCGGCGCCAATACGGTTTCTCTGCAGAACGTTCTCGACGTGCAGAAGCAAGAACGTCACTCGAGTTACCTGCAGACCAGCCTTGGGCAGACCCTGGATGCCGCTCGAGTCAGCGGCAACCAGGTCACGAGCGTCACTGAGTCGCCTCCCTCTAACCAGGCCGCACTCAGCGCCTTGAGATACATCCTCGAGCCGCTCGACCCGCCCGTGCGGATGCAGGACTGGTCCATGTCCTTTGGCAGCAACCCGCAGGTCCCGAGTTACACGTTCGCCGATCAGTTCGACATCTTTCGCAGAAACCGCATGTTCAACGACATCCGGCAGGAGTACAACAGTGCGCCCCAGCCCAAGCCGGATAATTACTGCGACTGGCTGACGCAAAGGAGCGCGGCCGGCTTTCCGCAGCCCGCGAGCTTGGCCGCGACACCGCCTAGGGGGAGCGCCGCGCGCGAGACCGCTCAGAACATCTTCGCGGCATGCGGAGCAAACGGGCGTACGGCACCGGGCTCAACCGTGCCCCCCCAGGTGGACGCCGCGAGACAGGGCGCGATGGAAGTCGCCCAAGCCGCCCTACGTGCGGATGGCCAGGGAATCATCTCAAACACCTGCATGAGCTGTCATGACAGCTCCGCGATGACCAACGGCAATCCCTTTCCCGCCCGGGATCCGGCGGGCACGTATCAGGCGCGCCTGCGGGACTTCTTGAGCACGACTCGCGGATCGCCTCCCATGACCTGGCTCGAGAGCATCGTGGTCGCGACGGACCCCAATTCAACGGGCTTGGCCCACATGCCGCCGCCAGACACGTCGGTGGCCAACCGACCGCGCAACGGCGGCATCTCCGATCCCCAGCGGCGCGCGGGTCTCGTGGGCTGGCTCACCTCGGTGAACCTGTCGGCGGATGGCTCGGGCAACGGATTTGCGTGCGAAGTCATTTCGCAGAACGAAATGGCCGGGCACGACTACGTTCCACCGCCCGCGAGCGGTTCGGGTGGCGCCGCAGGGGCCCTTTAGTTCAACGCGACCGCGCATGGTCTAGGACTTGCTCCACTCTCCCACAGGAGAGGGAGGAGCAACCATGCCCACCATCGACGGACACTTTGACCCCACGATTCAGCAATGCATTCAGAACTGTAATGACGCCCAGAGCTCGTGCCTCCGCACGATGGAGCATTGCCTGGGCCTGGGTGGAAAACACGCGCAGGGGGACCATATCCGGCTCTTCTTGAATTGCGCGCAGATCTGCCGCGCCAACGCCGACTTCATGCTCACGGGTTCGCCCTTTTACCATTTGACGTGCGCTGCCTGCGCGGTGCTTTGCGCGCAATGCGCCGACTCCTGCGAGGCGGTCGGCCCGGACGACGCGGTGATGCTGGCCTGCGCCGACACGTGTCGCAGGGCGGAGGCGACATGCAAGGAGCTCTCGCGGGATACGCGGCAGGTCGCTTAGCTGAGCTTTACGCTTCTCAGCCGGAGCGCGTTGGCGATGACGGAGACCGAGCTCAGACTCATGGCGGCGCTCGCGACCATGGGGTTCAAGAGGAGCCCGAGCCAGGGGTAGAGAACCCCCGCGGCGATCGAGACCCCCAAGACGTTGTAGACCAGGGCAAAGAAGAGGTTCTGCCGGATGTTCTTCACAGTGGCGACGCTGAGGCGCCGCGCCCGTACGATACCCCTGAGATCCCCTTTGACGAGGGTGACGCCCGCGCTCTGCATGGCCACGTCGGTGCCCGATCCCATGGCGATGCCGACCTGGGCTTGCGCCAATGCGGGGGCGTCGTTGACGCCGTCTCCGGCCATCGCGACAAAGCGTCCCTGGGACTGCAGCTCCTGAATCGCGCGCCCCTTCTGTTCGGGGAGCACCTGGGCCCTGACCTCGGTGATCCCAAGGCGGCGGGCCACGGCCTCGGCGGTCCGGGCGTGGTCGCCCGTCAGCATCACGACCGAGAGACCTTCGGCGCGGAGCGCTTGGATCGCCTCCGCGGCGGATTCTTTGATGGGGTCGGCGACGCCGATGAGTCCGGCGGCTTTCGTGCCCACGGCGAGAAAGACCACGGTCTGGCCTTCACCGAGGAGGGTGTCGGCGGCGCGGCCGAGTTCGGCGGTTGGCGCGCCCTGGGCTTCGATCAGGTTCAGGTTGCCCAGGGCCACGGACATGCCGTCAACCTCGGCGGTCACTCCCTTGCCGGTCAGGGCCTGAAATCCGCGGACACCGGGGACGGCGAGTTTGCGCTCAGCCGCGGCCTGCAGAATGGCGCCGGCCAGGGGATGCTCGCTTCCCTTCTCCAGAGCGGCGGCGAGCTTCAGGATTTCGTCGCCGCCAAAGGCGCCGATGCCTTGAACCGAAACGACCTTCGGCCGCCCTTCGGTGAGGGTGCCGGTCTTGTCCACGACGAGGGTATCCACCTTCTGCAGGGTCTCGAGGGCCTCGGCGTTCTTGATGAGCACGCCGTGGTGGGCGCCCCTGCCGGTCCCCACCATGATGGACATGGGGGTCGCGAGGCCCAGGGCGCACGGACAGGCGATGATGAGCACGGCGATCGAGTTGACGAGCGCGTACGCAAACCTCGGCTCGGGACCCGTGATGAACCAAACCCCAAACGTGACCGCGGAGATGACGATGACGGCTGGGACAAAGTAGGCCGACACGGTGTCAGCCAGACGCTGAATCGGCGCGCGGCTCCGCTGAGCCTCGCTCACCATCCGCACGATCTGTGCGAGCAGTGTTTCGGCTCCCACCCGCTCGGCCTGGATAATGAGGCTGCCGGTACCGTTGAGGGTGCCGGCGGTCACGCGAGCGCCGATGCCCTTTTCGACGGCGATGGATTCGCCCGTGACCATGGACTCGTCGACGGAGCTCCCGCCGGAGATCACGCGGCCGTCGACGGGGATCTTCTCGCCGGGCCGCACCCGGAGCTTTTGTCCCGCGAGAATCTGTTCGATCGGTACGTCTTCTTCGGTCCCGTCCGCAAGCACGCGCCGAGCGGTCTTGGGCGCGAGCTTGAGCAGGGAGCGAATAGCGGCGCTCGTCTGTCCGCGGGCGCGGAGCTCTAGGACCTGGCCGAGGAGCACGAGGGTCATGATGACGGCGGAGGCCTCGTAATAGGTGCCGACTTCGGGGAGGACGCCCGGCGCGAAAGTGACAAAGAGGCTAAAGACGTAGGCAACCGCGGTCCCTAGGGCGATCAGGGTAAACATGTTGAGGTTGCGGCTGCGGATCGACCGCCACCCGCGCTCGAGGATCGGGCGGCCCCCCCACGCCACCACCGGGGTCGCGAGAAGGAGCTGAACGATATTGGAGTACCTGAACATCAGATCGGCCATCGCGATGATCAGAAGGGGCAGCGTGAACACGGCCGAGATCCAGAAGCGCCGGCTCATGTCGACGAGCTCGGGGTTGGGCCCTTCTTCTTCGACGGCGGCGTGGAGTGGCTCGAGCGCCATTCCACAGATGGGGCACGATCCGGGCCCGACCTGGCGCACCTCGGGGTGCATGGGGCAGGTATAGATGGCTTGAGACGCCTGCGGCGACGGCGCGGGCTTGGGGGAGGCCCGGCGGGTAAACTGTTCGGGCGACTTCTTGAACTTCTCCCGACAGTGCTCGGAACAGAAGAAGTACTCCTGTCCCTGGTAGTTTGCCTTGCCGCCCTTGGGGCGCGCGGGATCCACGGTCATGCCGCAAACGGGATCTTGAGTCACAACGGTCTCCCTGTCTCTCTATCCCATATATCCTGGACTCCCGCCATGACCTATGGGGAGATGTGAGCGCATGAATCAGAAGACGATCTCGGCAGATAAACTCCCGCAAATTACCGCGGCATTTTGGGTGATGAAGGTCGCGGCGACCACGCTGGGTGAGACCGGCGGCGACTGGCTTTCGATGACCATGAAGTTGGGCTACCTCGCCAGCACGATTATCTTCTTCAGCCTCTTTCTCATCGCGCTCGGGAGCCAGCTGGCCGCCAAGAAGCACCACCCCTTTCTCTACTGGTCGGTCATCGTG
>DATJFU010000104.1:0-2270 GCA_035495495.1 Bdellovibrionota bacterium | reverse complement strand
CCTCGAGCGCCGCGTTCTGCTCGGTCAGAACCCGGATGCGCTGGTCGAGTTGGGCGGACGCGCGGTTCATGGTCCGAGCGAGCCGCTCGAGCTCAAAAGGAGCGCCATCGCCCAAGTCCACGCGCGAACGAAAGTCCCCGCCGGCCATGCGTTCGGCATGCTCATTGAGCTGCGCGAGTGATGCCCCGAGGGACCGCGCCGTGAATCGGGCCACGATAGCGGAGAAACTCATTCCTGAAAGCGATACCCCACGCCGCGCACGGTTTCCACGTAGTGCTCAAACTTGCCCAGCTTCTTGCGCAGGCCCACGACCTGAACGTCGATGGAGCGCTCCGTCACGGCGTAGTTCTCGCCCCGGATCGCGTCGACGATCTGGCTGCGGGTGAACACCCACCCCGGCCGCCGGGCCAAGAAGAGCAAGAGATTGAACTCCGACGGAGTCAGGTCCAATCGCTCGCCCGCCAAGGTCACCACGTGGCGGCCAGGGTGGATATGCAGTTCACGGATCTGTACGGACCCATCGGCCTTCTCGGGGGCGGGCTGCTGGCTTCGGCGCAGGACCGCCTGCACCCTCGCCAGAACCACCTTGGGAGAAAACGGCTTGGTCACGTAGTCGTCGGCGCCCGCTTCGAGCCCCTTCACCACGTCGTCCTCGCCCCCTTTGGCCGTGATCATCACGATCGGAATGCGCGTCTTGGGAGCCGCGTTCGCCCGGAGGCGCCTGCAGATCTCCAATCCGTCCATTCCCGGAAGCATGAGGTCCAGAAGGACCACATCGGGTTCGGACGCCTGCACGGCCTTGAGCCCGTCTTCGCCGGTGTGCGCGACGCGCACCTCATGGCCCTGGCCCTCCAGGTTCACCTTGAGGAGCTCGGCGATGTCCTCTTCGTCCTCGATGACCAGGACCCGTTTGTGTTCCAACATCAGAATTTTAGGCTAAGATCGAGTTGGGCGCGCGAGTAATTCGCCGCCGCATTCACACCCACGGAACCGGCAAAGTACGTGGCGTTCATCTTGACGTTCTGCGCCAGACCGAGTTCCGCCCCAAAGACGTGGCCCGCGACGTTCGTGCCGCCGCCCGAGAAGTCCGAGTCGGCCACCGAACCCAGGGTCGCGTCGGCTTCGACGTGGCGGTACTGGTAGCGCACGCCCCAGTCGCCCGCCTTGGCCGATCCGCCCCAAGATCCGCCGAGAGCGAAGCCGGTGCCATTGGCGCTCGCCGAGCCGTTGATGGCCAGGTCGCCGCCCACCTTGAGGGCCTTGCCGCCGAGGGGCGTATCGAACTCCGCCGAGGCCTGGATGATGCCAAAGCTCGAGGCGTAGTTCGGGCCGCTCGAGGTGTTACCGGCAAACCCGGATCCACCCGTGCCGAAGAGCGCGGAGTGCCCCTGAGTCTGGGTGTAGGTCAGGTAGCCCAACGCGGCCATGAGCTTGTTGTCGTTGCCGAGGTCACCGGTCGCCTCGAGGCGTCCCGTGATCAGGTTGCTATCGGGTTCCGTGGGCCTGCGCTGCTTGATCCAGAGGTACGCCACGACGGGTTTGATCTCCCAGCTTCCACCCTGCGTGAGGGGCGCCAAGAGGGAGATGCCTTCTGGGGTCCAGTCGCTGTCCCAAACCATCTCGGAGCCCACGGGACGCCAGAACGGCAGGGGCTGCTTGCCCGCCACGAGGGCCGCCTTCTGGGCAAAGTTCCACTTCACGTAGGCCAGATCCAGGCCGATGGCCTTGCGATCCGCGAGCGTAGTCAGGGTGGCGTTGTCTGAAATCGGGTTCGGCGAGCCGGTGGCGATGCCCACGGTGCCTTCCCAGTCGGTGACGGGGTGAAAGGTCGCGGCGAGCTGGGCCAGGATCCGGTTGGTGTAGGACGTGGGCTGCGACGCGAGCGGGCCGGTATCGATAGCCTCGAGCCGGTAGCGCACGCGGCCGCTGAACGTCGGTCCGGCGGGCGCGGCGGAGTCGGTTGAACCTTCGGCATGCGCCGTGGCCGCCGTCAGCAGTGCGGTTGCAAGGATGATGAGTGAACGTTTCATGCGGTACTCCTCTTGATCCCTAGGGGATATGAACCACTCTACCCATGCCACATTAGGGCTCTGTTAAGGCGACGTTAGGATCTCTGAACACGGAGCTCAGGACTTGAGGCGGTTGGGCTGGGCCCGGTCATCCGCCCGCGCCCAGAGCCCACGACGCACAGCATCAGCGATGCGGGTGCGGCTCGAAGCATCGAGGGGCTCCACGTTTTCGACAAAGCGCATGACCAGGGCTTTGATCTC
>DATJFU010000103.1:0-5102 GCA_035495495.1 Bdellovibrionota bacterium | reverse complement strand
TCGACCTCATCACTTACTCGGTCTACTACGGCGTCGTGGTCAATCTGGGTAAGGGCGACGGGACGTTTGACTGGCCGGTCTCCGGAAACGCGGCATCGGCCGTCGTGGCCGGCGAGAACGCGCACGGAGGCATCGGCTTTGACGTCGCCGATCTCAATAACGACGGAAAGTTGGATATCGTGGTCTCAGGCTACAACGGGCCCCACCCCCGGAGTTACCTTGGCAATGGCGACGGCACCTTTGTCGCCAAAGGGGACATCAGCACGGACACCATGGACTACACCATCGGACTTCTGGACATGGGCAGCGACGGTCTCTTGGATGCCATCCTGACGACCAACACGCCCAAGCTCTTTCACGGCAACGGGGATGGCAGCTTCTCCGCGGGAACCGTCATCAGCAACATGACGGGCATCCCCTACACCCCCTACTGGGTGGTGCTCGGGGACTTCAATAACGACGGCAAGGTCGACGTCTTCATGCCGCAGATGTACATCGCAAAGCCCCTGTACCTGGGCCAGTGACCCGTCTATTATTGACCCTGAATGTCAGGATCCGAACCCAGCCCATCGGCACCCCAGCCGCAGCTCGAACGGAGCGTCCACACGACGGGCGCCGTCCTGTTGGGCCTGGGGTCCATCATAGGCACGGGAGTCTTTGTCAGCCTGGGCCTTGCCGCGGGCATGGCGGGTTCGTCGATTCTTTCGACCCTGGCGCTCGGCGGGGTACTGGCCCTGCTCAACGGGCTTTCGGTCGCCCAGCTGTCGGCGGACCTGCCCCTGAGCGGCGGCACTTATGAGTTCGCCTATCGCCATCTGCATCCCTGGGCGGGATTCTCGGCGGGCTGGTTTTTTCTCTGGGCCAAGAGCGCCTCGGCGGCCACCGCGGCCCTCGGCGTGGCGTCGTATGCCCTCGAGCTCACGGGGGCCACGGGGGGGCGCTTCGCGGGGGCGACGGTCCCGCTGGCACTGCTCCTCGTGGTGGCGCTGACGACCCTCTCGGCGCTGGGCATCCGGCGGTCCAACCGGGTCAACGCGGTGGTGGTCTCGGTCTCGATTTTCTCGCTCCTGCTCTTCATGCTGGTGGGCCTGCCCGGCGCGATCTCGCAGTGGGGCACCCGCATCCCGCTCTACGGCATCGACTGGAACACGTTTCAGGGCGGAAGAAAGTTCTTTGAGGCGACCGCCCTCATCTTCGTGAGCTACGCGGGCTACGGCCGCATCGCCACGTTGGGCGAGGAGATGGCCGAGCCCCGAAAGACGATTCCGCGCGCGCTGCTTCTGGCCCTCGGCGTGGCCTTTGTGCTCTACGCCGGCGTGGTCGTGACCGCCGTCGGCCAGGTGGGCCCCATGGACTACGCCGAGCTCGCGTCGCGCACCGGCGCGCCCCTCGAGCAGATCGCCGTCCGCATGGGCCACCCCTGGCTCGCCAAGATCCTGGGCGTCGGCGGAGTCGCCGCACTCATGGGGGTGCTCATCAATCTGGTGCTCGGGCTCTCGCGTGTGGCTTTTGCCATGGGCCGAAGGGGAGACCTGCCCCGCGTCTTTGCCCGGGTCGAATCCGTGCACCGCGCGCCGTTCGCGGCCACGCTGTTTTCTGGCGTCCTCATCGCGCTCATGGTGATCCCCGGCAACATCGAGATCACCTGGTCCTTTAGCGCGTTTACGGTGCTGGTCTACTACGCGCTCACCAACGCCGCGGCCTTGCGGCTGCCCAAGGATCGGTTGCTCTATCCGCGGTTTCTCTCGGCTCTGGGCCTCATCGGCTGCCTGTCCTTGGCCTTCTGGGTGGACTGGTACATCTGGACCGTCGGACTGGTCATCCTGATCGCCGGCGTGTTCTGGCGCGTCTCCTGGAGGCGGTACGCCTGGCGCAAGCACCAAGAGGCGCTGGGACGCGAACCGAAGAGTTAGCGTGGAACTCGCCGCGCGCCTCAAGCGGATCTTTGGCGCCTTGGACGGGGCCGGCTACGCCTGGGAGCCTCAAACCCCCGATCGCCTGGTGGAGATGAGAAAGGGCCACCACGCGCCCTCGCTGACGGCCGCCCTCGGCCTCGGAATTTACCCCGAGGGCGGTGAGGACTGGTCCGAGGGCGCCCTCATCGCCGAGGACGTCGAGTGGCTCAAACGCGAGCGCGCGGCCGTCGCGCGGCTGGATGGAATCTGGATCATCCACGACCACTGGCCGCCCAAACCTCAGACGGCATCGCAGTACGTGCACCTGGGCCCGGAATCCCGCCAGCTTCTCTCCCTGCTCCGCGAGCGCGCGGGCGAGCTCCAGGGCGCGTCCCTGTTGGATCTGGGGAGCGGCTCGGGCGTCTTGAGCATGGGGCTTCTGGACGTGATCTCCCGCGCCCTCGGCCTCGAGCTCTCGGCCCGTGCGGCGCTCTGGTCCAAGGCCGCGGCCGAAGCGCAAGGGTTGGACCGCGCGCGCTTTGCCTGCGCCAGGATCGGGGTGCCCCAGGCCGACGCCGCCGTGAGCGCCGCGGGCGGCGAGTGGGACGCCGCCATCTTCAACCCGCCCATGATGATCCCGCACCGGGGCCAGGATTTTCCGCACCGGGACGGCGGGCGCTTGGGGATCGAGATTCCCAAGATCTTTCTCGAGGCGTCTCGGCGCTGGCTCCGGCCGGGTGGGCAGGCCATGGGTCTCATCACCAATCCGATCGTGGCGGGCAAGGGCCTCTTCTTTGAGGAATTCAAACCTACCGGCTGGGACTGGGCTGAGCGCGAGCGCATCCATCCGCGCTTTAATCAGACGTCCGCCCGCAAAGAGGGCATCCGCGACGAGCTCGGCGTCGAGCGAGTCGAGCTCTGGTTCATCCGTCTCCAGAAACGGTAGCTCATCAGTCCGGCCGATGGGTTCGGATGAATACGAATAATTTTTGTTACTTGTCGGCCGGCGATACACCCGGGGTCACCGAAAGGACAAATTTATGAAACACCTCATCGCCACCCTCGCCCTCGCCCTGACTTCCACCTCGGCTTTTGCCGTGTACCAACCCGGTTGGGAACGTCCCGTCATGAAATCCGACATGCGGGTCATCTCGGCCGAATACGGCTACGAAAACGTCGAAGGCGTGACCCTGACGCTGACCCGTCGGGACGGCGCCAATGGTTACACTGGCCTCATCATGGAAACGACCGAACAGGCCGACTCGACCCGCGTGACGACCCAGCACACGGTGACCCTCGAAGTGAAGGGCGTCAGCATGGACGAGTGCGGCACCACGACGATTCGGGCGGCGCTCCCGGGCCAGAACCCCATGGGCGCGCGGACGACCGTGACCCTCATCGATCACAGCACGAGCAAGTGCCGGGATCACTCCGAGCATGCGTGGGAAGCCCACGTGCGCACCGGCTTTGGCTGGTGCGGCACCGGTGACGCCACCATGGACCTCGAAGGTGACGTCGAGCCGGTGTTCACGATCATGTCCCGCGAACGCGGCGTTGAGTGATCGCCCTTCTTCAGCCCAGCATCCGAGTTTGACCGTCTTCTCCCGCCGCCGCGTCGAGGCAATCCTTCTCCAGGCGATCATGGACCCTGGACCAGAGTGGCCTGGCCGCGGCGGCGGCGCTTCCGAGCCCTTCCATCAGATCTTTGCAATCCCTCAGATAGGTCAGTGAAACGAACAGCGCCTTGGCCTCGTCCTCGCGCTTCTGCGCGTGGTGCGAAACCGTGAGGTGGTGGAGCATGAGGCGGGATACCCGCACCAACTCGTCGTTCTCCAGGGTCGAGCAGGCCCGGTCAAAGGCGAGGGCGAATTGAAGGGTCAGAAACCGTTTGAACCTCATGTTCATGGTGAGCCTCCTTGTTCTTCACGGGGCCCTCATGGCCCCATGGCTCTGCCTACCCATATCAGCACGGTTCGTGCCACGGTCATTGCAGTGCACTTGTTGCAATCGGTCGTTTGACATGGCGGGGACTTCACGCATCGCATGGGGCCGACGCGGCCCTCGCAACGCGGCCGGGCCCTGTAAATTTTGCGGGCAGGTCTTGCCTGGTCATTGTAAGGTCCGACCATGGAAATCGCGGCCTTCCACGACACCGATACGGGAACGCTGACCTATCTGGTCTGGGACCCCGCCACGCAGGCGGCGGTCATCATCGACCCGGTCTTGGGCTATGACCCGGCTTCGGGGGCCCTGTCCCTCAAGTCGGTCGAAGACGTGGCGCTTGCCGCGCGCGAGCGAAACCTCGACGTGCACTGGATTCTCGAGACCCACGTCCACGCCGATCACCTGAGCGGCAGCCAGTTTCTGAAAGAACGGTTCTCAAAGGCCAAACTCGGCATCGGCGAGCGCATCGGCGAGGTGCAGGCGCTTTTCTCGAGCATCTTTGGGTTCGAAGGCGCGCAAAAGCCCACGGCCGCCGCGTTTGACCACGTCTTCAAGGATCGCGAGGAGTTCTCGGCCGGAGGGCTGCGGTTCAAGGTGCTGGCCACGCCCGGGCACACGCCGGCTTGCGTGAGCTACGTCGTCGGGGACGCCGTCTTCACGGGCGACGCCCTCTGCGCGTTGGACGCCGGCACGGGGCGGTGCGATTTTCCGGGCGGCGACGCCAAGACCCTGTTCCATTCCATTCACGACGTCCTTTACGCCCTCCCGGACGAGACCCGGACCTTCGCCGGTCACGACTACCGTCCCGGCGGGCGGGCGCTCCTGTACCGCTCGACGATCGGCGAGCAGAAGGGCTCCAACCCCCATCTTCAAGCTGCGACGACCGAAGAGTCCTTCGTGGAATTCAGGACCGGCCGTGATCGTGGCCTCTCTGCGCCGCGCCTGCTGTACCCCAGTCTCCACGTCAACCTCATGGGCGGGCGCCTGCCGCCGCCGGACTCCCAAGGCCGGCGGTTTCTCAAGCTGCCCATCTTCGCCCCCGCCCGCTGATGGCCAAACCCGAACGACTTCAGAAACTGCTCTCGCGCTCGGGACTGCTGAGCCGCCGCCGCGCCGAGCTGGCTATTTCGCAGGGCCGGGTCGCGGTCAACGGCAGGGTCGTGCGCGAGATGGGCGCCACCGCGGACCCCGACAAAGACGTCCTCACGCTGGACGGAAAGACCGTGAAGTTCGACGAGCCCTTCCGTACGATCCTCCTCCACA
>DATJFU010000102.1:0-4769 GCA_035495495.1 Bdellovibrionota bacterium | reverse complement strand
CTCGAACCCCAACGGACTCCGGCCCAGTGCGCGCCGGCGCAGAGGCGCGCGGCCAGCTCGGCCTCGAGCCAGAGCCGCCAGCCGGTCTTGGACCACGATTCGGCAAAAGCCGGTCCGAGGTCCTGGAGGCGGCCCATGACCTCGGGCGAGAACCCGCAAGGCGAGATGAGGTGAAACGGGGCCAGGTCGTTGACCACGTTGACCGCCATGCCGTGGTAGGTGACCCACTTTCTGACGGCGATGCCGAGACTCGCCACCTTACGGGCCGCGGGGCCTTCGCCCACCCAGACCCCGGTGGCGTCCTGGCGGGTCGAGGCCTTGAGCCCAAACGCACCGATGAGGGAGATCAGACCGCCCTCCAGCCACCGGAGGTGCGCGTGGATGTCCTTGCGCGCGCCCAAGCCCCCGCCGTCGAGCTTGACGATGGGGTAGATCACGAGCTGACCGGGTCCGTGGTAGGTCAGGTCGCCTCCGCGCTCGGACTCGGCGATCGAGATTCCTTTTTCACGGAGCAGCTCTTCTGAGAGAGGCATGGCCCGCATCTGGTCCGCGGCCTTGGCGCCCTGTGGAACCTGCAGCCCCCGGCCACGGGTCACGACCGGAGCGTGTTCGAGAAAGAGAACCGTATCCGGAATCCGCCCGGCCGCGCGCTGCTCGACGAGCTCGAGCTGAAGCGTACGCGCCGCCTCATACGGAACCTGCCCGGGCAGCGAAAGAAACCGCACCTCGGCGCCCGAGGCGAGGCAAACGCGGGACTCCCGCGGTCTCGACTCGGAGGTGGCGCCGGTCTCAAGCATGGGCCGAAGCACCCGCCCCAGCGCCGGCCGACGAAACCGGGGCCTTGCGCTGATAGATGTGAACCGCGTGCCCCAGGGCGGCCTCCGCGGCCTCCATGAGGGTCTCGGGTAGCGTCGGGTGCGCATGGATCGTGAGAGCCAGGTCCTCGACCCGGGCGCCCATCTCGAGCGCCAGCGCCGCCTCGGCGATGAGGTTGGAGGCCTCGGGCCCGACGATGTGCGCCCCCAGCAGGCGGCCGCTCGCGCGATCGCCGACCAGCTTGACGAAGCCATCGGTCTCGTTGACCGAGAGCGCGCGCCCGTTGGCCACGAACGGAAAGTTGCCGATCATGACGTCCACGCCCTCGGCGCGGGCTTGGGCCTCGGTCATGCCGACGGTCGCGATCTCGGGGTCCGTGAAGATGACGGCGGGAATCGCGGCCACGTCAAAGGCCACGTCTTTTCCGCCCAGGGCCTCGGCGCAGACCAGGCCCTCTTTGGAGCCCTTGTGGGCGAGCAGCGGCTGACCCGCGACGTCGCCGATGGCCCAGATGTGGGGGATCGTGGTCTGGCGCTTTTCGTTGACCGAGATAAACCCCTGGGCGTCGACCTTGATGTTGGCGCTCTCGAGGCCGAGCGAGTCGGTGTTGGGCTTGCGGCCCACGGTGATCAGCACCTGGTCAAAGTTACCCGTAAAGGTCTTGCCGTCGGCGCCCTCAAAGTCCACCTCGACCGTGTTCTTGGTCTTGCGGTTGGCTTTGACCTTGGTCGAAAGATAGAGCATCACGCCGCGTTTCTTGAGCCCCTTTTCCACCACGCGGGTGAGATCCGGATCGACGCCGCTCAAAAGTCCCGGCATCGCCTCAACCACGGTCACCTTGACGCCCATCTTGGCGTAGAAGGTGCCGAGTTCCAGGCCGATGTAACCGCCGCCGACGCAAAGGAGCGTGTCGGGGAGTTTCGCGGGCGCGAGCGCGCCCGTCGAATCCACAATTTGCTTCTGATCCACGTCCCAGCCGGGGATCCGCGAGGGGCGCGAACCCGTGGCGATCACGCAATCCTTAAACGCCATCTGGGTGGTACCGGTGGCCGACTTCACTTCAAGGGTGTGGGCATTGATGAACTTGGCCTCACCGCTGACGACCTTGCACCCGTTGGCCTTGAGAAGCTGACCGACGCCACCGGTGAGCTTCTTGACGACGGTGCCCTTCCAGTCGATCAGCTTCTTGACGTCGATGTCGACGCCCTTGACCGAAATGCCCATCTCCTCTGCGTGCGCGATGCGCTCCACCATGGTGCCCGCGTGGATGAGGGCCTTGGAGGGGATGCAGCCCACGTTGAGGCAAACCCCGCCGATGTACTCGCGCTCGATCACGGGGACCTGGCGGCCCATCTGGGCCGCGCGGATCGCGCAGACATAACCGGCGGGGCCGGATCCGATGATGACGACGTCAGCTTGCTCGATGGCCATGGCGGGACCCCTCTTAGGCTCGATCCAGCATCATGAGGCTGGGCTGTTCGATGATCTTGATGAACTCTTTCATGAACTCCGCGGCAATAGCGCCGTCGACGATGCGGTGATCGAGCGAGATCGAGAAATAGGTCCAGTCGCGGATCACGATCTTTTCGACGCCGCGGATCGTCTTCACGACCGGCTTGCGAAAGATCTTGTTGAAGCCGAGGATCGCGACCTCGGGAAAGTTGATGATGGGCGTGGCAAAGAGGCCGCCGATCGACCCGGCGTTCGTGAGGGTGATGGTCCCCCCCGTCAGGTCCTCGCGGGTCAGCTTCTTGGCCCGGGCGCGCGACACCAGATCCTGGATCTCGGCGGCAAGCTCGAGCACGGACTTGTTCTCGACGTTCTTGACCACCGGGGCGGTGAGGCCGTCCTCGGTCTGAACCGAGAGCCCGATGTTGTAGTAGTGCTTGTAGACGATCTCGCTCGTCGCCTCGTCCAGCGTCGAGTTGAGGATCGGATACTTGCGGAGCGCCTCGACCATCGCCTTCATCACGATCGGCAGAAACGTCACCTTGATGCCTTGGGCGGCGCCGGCCTCTTTGGCGGCCTCGCGCAGGCGCACGAGTTCGGTAGCGTCGGCCTCCTCGACGTAGGTGAAGTGGGCGGCCTTGTGCTTACTCTCGGCCATCTTCTCGGCGATCTTCTTGCGGAGACCCTTGAACGCCACGCGCTCTTCGCCGCCCGTCGGCGCCGAAGAAGCGCGGCCACGGCGGGCGGTGATGCCGCCGGACGATCCGATTCCACCCTCACGGATGAAGCGATCCACATCCTCGCGCATCACGCGGCCGGCAGGGCCGGACGGCACGACGGCGCCGAGCTCCACCCCGCGTTCGCGGGCAAAGCGGCGGGTCGAGGGAGCAGCCATTACCCGGGCGGCCTGTGACCGGGCCTCGACCGAGAGGGCCGGACCGGCGGCGGTGGCGCCGCTGCCATTTGAAGCATGGGTCGTCGGGGCCGGGGCGGGCGCCGCTTTCGCGACGGGCGCCGGAGCGGGAGCGGGCTTGGCCGCGGGTGCGGGAGCCGGCGCCGGAGCGGAGTGGCCGGCGCCGTGGGCCGGACGGCCCTTGAGCGTGTCGGAATCGCCGCCGTCAAAGGTGATCAGGGCGTCGCCCACCTTGACGGTGTGCCCTTCGGTGGCGTGCACGCTCACGACCTTGGCTTTCACGGGAGAAGGGATCTCGATGGTGGCCTTGTCGGTCATCACCTCGCAGAGCGGCTGGTCGTGGTTCACCTCGTCGCCGGCCTTTACGCGCCAGGTGACCAGTTCGCCTTCCATCACGCCTTCGCCCAACTCGGGCAGGGCAAATTGCACGCTCATGGATGTGTCTCCTTCTTTCTTTGGCGGATGACGCCTTCTAAGAAAAACTCCGCCGCCTTGTAGCTGGAGCGCACGAGCGCGCCGGAGGCGACGTATAGAAATCCCACTTTACGGGCACGCTCGGCGAGGGCCTCGTATTCTTCTGGTGAGTAGAATCGCTCGACGGGCAGGTGCTCGAGCGTCGGGCGCAGGTACTGACCCAGGGTCAGCACGTCGACCCCGTGGGCACGGAGGTCGGCAAACGCCTGCTCGAGCTCCTCGTCGGTTTCGCCCAGGCCCAGCATGATCGAGCTCTTGGTGTAAAGAACCTGTCCCCTCTCGGCCGCGATGCGCTTGGCTTCGCGGAGCGAGCCGAGGGACTGCTCGTAGCCCGCGCGGGGATCCCGCACGCGATACTGCAACCGGCGCACGGTCTCGACGTTGTGGGCGTAGACGTCCAGGCCCGATTCCACCACGATGCCGATCTGATCGCTCTTGCCCTGAAAGTCGGGTACGAGGGACTCGACGAGGATCTCGGGGTTGCGGCGCTTGATCTCACGGACCGTGTTCGCGAAGTGCGTGGCGCCGCCGTCCGCGAGGTCATCGCGGTCCACCGAGGTGAGCACGACGTAGCGCAGGCCCAGGTCCGAGATGCTCTCGGCCACGTGGGCCGGCTCGCCCGGATCGAGGGGCGGAGGGCGTCGCGCCGTCTTGATGGCGCAAAAGCGGCAGGCGCGGGTGCAGGTGTCGCCCCCCAGCATGAAGGTGGCCGTCCCGGACGACCAGCACTCGGCCACGTTGGGGCAGCGCGCCTCTTCACAAACGGTGTGGAGTCCGCGCTCCCGCAGCTTGCCCTTGATGCGGGTGTAGGTTTCACCGCCCGGGGCACGGACCTGGAGCCACCGGGGCTTCTCTCCCGGGGCGACCGCCGCCGCCTTGGACGGCGAGAGAGGCCGCGCCAGCCCTTCGGCCAGGGCCGTGCGTGCGCCCGCCGCGCGGGTGGGCGCTTCTTGCGTGTCGTGGTCCGAGGGTTTCATCGCAGAACCGCCTACTTACCATGCGTTTGGCCGAAAACAAAAAGGCCCCCCGGCGTTTCCGCCGGAGGGCCCGAGAGTAGAGAGAGAGAGGAGTAGTGTTGTCGATGACTGCATCGTGCAGTCGCGGCGCCTAAGTGCAC
>DATJFU010000101.1:0-2093 GCA_035495495.1 Bdellovibrionota bacterium | reverse complement strand
AAGCTCAGCGCGCGAAGGGCCTCGGCGCGCCGCAGGCGCTCTCCCCGCTCGACCGAGCCCGGCAGGCGCGTCGCGGGCGTTCCCTTTCGCTCGCTGTACGGAAACACATGGAGCCGGCTCCAGGGCAGGGAGTCCAGGACGCCCAGCCCCCACTCGAACTCCTCGCGCGTCTCGCCCGGAAACCCCGTGATCACGTCCATGCCCACGAACGGAGCGGGATTCGTGCGGAGTCCGGCGATGCTTTCCAGGGCCGACCGCACCTCGGCCGCCCCGTACTTGCGCTTCATCAGGCGCAGGATCTTGGGGTGGGGGCTCTGGAGCGAGACGTGAAAGTGGGGGCAGAAGCGGGGGTCGGATTCCATGAGACCCAACAGCCCAGGGGTGATTTCGACCGGATCGAGCGAACTCACCCGCAGGCGCTCGATGGACGTTCTCTCCAAGAGCGCCCGGCAGAGCTCCTCGAGCCTGAGGCTCTTGTCCTCCGACCAGTCCATGCCGTACTGACCGATGTTGGTGCCGGTGAGGACGACTTCGCGCGCTCCGGCCGCGCAAAGACGCTCGACCTGGCCCACGAGATCTCCGACCCGAAGGCTGCGGCCCGGGCCCCGACCGTAAGGGATGATGCAAAAGGTGCAGAACGAGTCGCATCCCTCCTGGATCTTGAGAAACACCCGCGTGCGCGCGGCCGAAGACATGTGGCTGTCCTCGCGCCGATCCTCGGAGGATAGAAACGAGAGAGCCTCCGGAAGCGGCCATTCGCGGTCCATGGGGTGCTTGGAGAGAAGCTGCTCATAACCGCGGGCATCGCCGAGGATGTCCGCCACGGGGGCGCTCGGGTCCACCTGACCGGACGTCGGCCCCGAGAGCGCGGCGCCCAGCAGGGCGCCGAACCGGGGCTTGTCCCGGTTGGAGAGCACGTAATCGACGCCCGCCACCTTCGCCAAGGCCTGGGGATCGACTTCGACCGAGCATCCGGTCATCACCACTCGAGTTCCGGGGTGGGTCTTGGCCAGGCGGCGGGCGGCATCGCGGGACTGCTTTTCGGCCTCGTTCGTGACCGTGCAGGAGTTCACCACGCAGACATCGGCCGTCTCGCCCTCGCCGGCGGGTTCCATGCCCATCTCGCGGAGGGTCGCCTCCATGAGCTGGCTGTCGTAGAGATTGGCTTTGCACCCCAAGGTGCGGACCACGTACTTCACAGGACCCGCTCGATCCAGGCTCCACCCAGCAATTCGCCTTTGAGGTAGAACGCCACCGGCTGGCCCGGGGCCACGCCGTTTTGGGGTTTTTCGAGATGGACGTGCAAGGCGCCGTCCTCAAAGTGGTGGACTACACAAGGGACATCCCCACCGTGGGCGGTGATCCTCACCGCGCATCGTAACGCGCGGAGCCGGTCCACGGGCTGCATCCATTGGGCTCTCGACGCGGCAAAACGGCCCTGGGCAAGCTCGCTCTTGGGGGCGACGGTGATCTCCGCGGCGCGCGGATCAAGCTTCAAAACGCGGTAAGAATCGGGCTCGGGGACGCCCAGCTGAACGCCTGGTCTCTGGCCTACACGGAATCGAAACACGCCTTCGTGTTCGCCGACGGTGTGGTTATCCGAGGTCTTGATGATGCCGCTCACGCGGAGAGACGGCGGCGTCTTGCCCTCGATGTACGGCACCTCACCCTGAAGCATGTCTCCGGCGAGGCAGCCGCCGGTGGGACGGCCGGCCGCGAGCTCGTCGACGGGCAAGCCGAATTCGGTTCCCAGACGGCGCACCATCTCGACGGGAATTCCACCCAGCGGCGTGAGCATCCGGCGCAACTGATCTTGCGTCAGGGCCGTGAGATACCAGCTCTGGTCCTGAGCCAGGTCCGAAGCCGGCAGCACGTGGACCAGGTCGGAGGCGACGTCCTTGTGGATCTGCGCGTAGTGCCCGGTGGCGACCCACGCGGCTCCCAGCCGGTCGGCGAAGCCAAAAAGGGCGGGCAGGCGCAGGCCGGCATCGCAGCGGTAACAAGGAGCCGTCTCGCGTCCCTGCAGGCGGGAGTGAACAAAGGCGTCGAGCACGCGCTCTTCAAAGGCCTCACCGAGGGCCAAGGTCTCCAGC
>DATJFU010000100.1:0-4428 GCA_035495495.1 Bdellovibrionota bacterium | reverse complement strand
TCGAGAGCACCACTCCTCCGTCCCGACCGGCGGTGCCCAGGTAGAGCACCCGGGCGGGATCCATGGCCTCGATCCTGGCTCCGCACGTGCCCTTGCGCCTGGGGTTCTCGAGGCACATGAGCCGCGGATCTTGGAGGGCCTCCCCCGCGGCGGCCAGAAAGCCTCCCACGGAGATCGAAAACCCGCCCAGTCCGAGGGCCCCGAGCTTTTCGGCGGCCTTTTGAGCGGCATAGCCGCGGGCGATGCCGTGGAGGTCGAGCCGCGTCTGAAAGTCCTTGAAGCGCACGGTGTGCAGGCGATCGTCCAGGGTGAGATCCAGTTCGGCGCCCTCGTCGACCATGGGGGCCCCGTCGCCCTCGGCGCGGGTCACCCTGAAGTTTCCGGACGAGCGCTCCCACATGGCCTTGGCCTGTGTGAGCAGGGAAAAGAATTCGGGCGAGACCACCGATGGCTTGCGTGGCGCCTCGAGGTTGACCTGGCGGAGCTCACTCAAGCGATGCGTGGGGCTGACCATCGTCGCGACCCGCTGGATCTCGGCTTCGGCGGCGGCGAGGGCGGCGTCGGGCGTGACGCGCTGATTGTCTCCTGCCCAGACCGTGACCCGAAACGGCACGTCCATGGCCTGCACCGTCTTCTGAGAAATCCCCGTCCCCACGACCTTGCTCCCCCAGGATCGGGCCATCGACCGTGGGGTGGAACAGGCCGTGGCCCAGGCCAGGGCGAGAAGAGGGGCCGCGTACAGCGTGCGCATCCCTCCCAGAATACTCTAGATCAGCCCCGGCGCGGAGGCCCGGCTCAGCCAGAAGGTCACGGACCAGCGGTCGCGATGGGCCGGCATCACCTGATGGGGCAGGTCCTCGCTCAGAAACGTCACGAGCGTCCCCGCCCTGGGTTCCACCCTCGCCTCGGCCCCATCCTGGGGCCAAAGCGCCAGTTCGCCGCCGTCCGCGGTCTTCCAGTCCAGATTGAGGTAGAGCACCCCGCTCACCATGCGGTCGCCCGATCCGCGGGGACGGTCCACGTGGCGCGCGTATCCCGCCCCCGGCGGGTAGTGGGCAAAGTGGATCTCGGCCCGCTTGAGGCCCAGGTACAGTGATCCGTTGATCGCCTCCCGGAGTTCGTCGAGGCGGGCGCGAAGCTGGGCCGCCTGGGGCCCGAGGTCGTTCACGTCATCCGGCCACCAGCGGATCTCGTCGCCGCGGATGGAGGGATCGACGGTGCGGTCGCCCGCCCGCCCCATTCCCGCTGCTCGAAATCCGCCGGACGCACGGAGGGCCTCGGCCTCAGACAGAAGACTCTCGACCTGCTTCCGCCCCAGAAACCCCTCCCAAACGTGCCAGCGGCGTTCCGCGAGCCCGTCGATCAGGGATTCCCAAGGAGTCGAAGCCGGTCGCGTCACTGTCCCAGGTGATCCTTGAGGGCGTTGAACAGCTCGCGAAATTGCATCTGGTCATCGCCCTCGGCGATGCCCGCCGCCTCGAGCTTGCGGGTCATGTAACGGGCGCCCTTGCGCGCGTAGTGAGCGTAGTCGCTGGAGAGGCGCCAGTGGTTGTCGGCGCTCTCGGGCACGGTGCGGTCGGGCGAGACAATCCGCCAGTCGTTGTCCACGGCGACCTTGAGTTCGCTGACAATGCCCTTGGCGCGGAAGTCCGCGTGGTGACGCAACCACTCGATGACCGAGGCATGATCCCAGATGCGCGCGGGCAGGACCCGCGGCCAAGTCTCACGGATGTCATCCGCGACGGCGCCCTTGTCAAAGAACGTCAGGCCGCGCGGGTTAAAGAGAAGATCGTGCCAGCCGAGCTTGGTCAGAACGTCGCCCGGAAACTGCGTGGCGTTGGGATTCTGTTGGGTCCACTCGTAGCCTTTGATGCCGAGCTCGGCCAACGGGATCGGGTGGTTCAGGTACTTCTCCGGATACCAGAGGTGGATCTTGAGGCCTTCGACGGTATCGCGAGGAATGACGCCCGCGACGGTGGCCACCGCGTACATCGCGAAGTCGCCGCAGTTGTAGCCGTTGACCATCTGAGCACCAGCCGGCTCGTAGGGCGCGTTGGGCTTTTCTTGGATCGTGCGCAGAAAGCTGTAACCCATCGTCTTGCCCGGATAGGTGTCGAACGCGGTGACGATCTTGGCGGCCTGGTCGTCGGTCATGTAGAAGCCGCCCTCGTAGTCGGCGTCGCCCAAGGAGACGGCGTCGGAGAAGCTCTGAAAATTTCCCATCAGGTGGCCGGGGGAGACTTCGACCGGCTTGCCCAGGCCCACTAGGCCCTCCTTGAGCATGTCGACCAGGTTTGAACCGCCGGACCAGGCCGTGAAGATGTCCGTCTGGCGGTGCGGGTACATGAAGAACGAGTCGCCGAGTTGCTGCCGCAGATCCGGGTGGGCGGCCACGAACCGGTCAGAGAGGTGGATCCAAAGCAAATAGTGGCCTTCGTTGCCGCGGGTGCCGTAGCCGGGGTGCCCGCCAAAGAAGGATTGCACCTGGCGATCAAAGTTTCGCCGGGCCACCATCGTGTTCACGATCTCGAGTGATCCGAGCGACTCCGGAAACGACGCCTCCTCGAGTAGCGGATACACGCCGTCGAAAATATTGAAGGCGACCCAGTTCTTGTCATTGGGTGCCCCCGCGGTTGGATCCGTTGGATGTGCCGGAGGTTTACCTGCTGCAAATGCCGTCGATGCCGTGAGAAGGCATGCCGCAACCACAAGATGTCTCATCTTCGCTCCCCTAGACGAACTACACACAAACTGTTGATGAGGGCCCAAACCAGGTCCCCAGCGTTCGGATGAACACTTTCTGGCGGGTTTTAGTCAACTATCACCCACCCGTGTCTTCGTCCACTTCTTTTGAGGCGGCGGCGCCGCTTTCTGCGAAATCCATCGACGCAGAGCGTCGTTCAAGTTGCTGATTCCACAGGTGTTTTGAATGTAGGTCTCGAGCCGCTTGCCCACCGAGAGCTGGAGCAGGTCATGCCAGTTGCACTTGGCTTTGAGCAGATCCATGAGCGCGCCGGAGGCCATGTAGTGCTGCCGGTAGGCGCCGGGGCTTTGAAACGGATGCCCCAGGTGGTCGACCTGAAGAAATGGCTGGGTCGCGAGCCAGGCGTAGTCCACCACCCCCGCCTTGGCCACGTGGTTGGCCAGGCCCTCGGCCAGCCAGTCGGGGATGGCGTCCTTGTATTTTTGGTAAACGCACACGTGGGTGAGCTCGTGGGCCAGCACCTCTTGAAAGCGATCGCGGGTCACCTTCGGGCCAAAGAAGATCGTCTGGTCACTGCGGCGGGTGACCGCCATTACGGCCGAGGAGCCGAGCCCATGGGCATGTGCGAACTCGTTTTCATCGCTGAACCAGGCCCCGTGCACTCGGCGGATGTCCCATTCCATCTCGCGTTCGACGCGGGCGGCGACCCGGTCCAGGAGCCGATCCGTGACCCAGGACGGCGCTCCGCTGATGGCGATGGCCTCTCCGCGCACTTCGTCGGCGAGGGCCGCCGGTGCCCCCGCGCCGACCCCAAAAAGTAAACAAGACGCGAAGCCAAAATGCAGCCAAAACCCCTTAAAACAGCCCATGGCGACATCATGCGCCCGCACCGCCCCCTGGACAAGTGGCGCGCTCCCCGATATCCCTGGGCTCCCGCCGCCATCCCTGCTTTAATGGAGACCCATATGACCCAGACGACCCCTCCCCGGCGGCATGCGGACCTCGAATCCAAACAGTTTGATGCGATCGTGATCGGATCCGGCATGGGTGGAATGGCGTGCGCCTCCGCCCTGGCCCGGTTCAACCGCAAGGTCCTGGTGCTCGAGCAGCACTATGTGGCCGGCGGCTTTACCCACACCTTCTCGCGCAAAGGATTTACCTGGGACGTGGGCGTCCACTGCGTCGGCGAGATGGAAGAGAACCGGATCCCCGGCAAGATCCTCAAGTGGCTCACCGACGGCCAGGTCAAGATGAACTCGCTCGGCTCGCCCTACGACTTCTTTGTGTATCCCGACGGGCGCCGGGTGGACCTGCCTAACACCAGCAAGGCGTTTCGCGCCGAGCTCGTGAAGCACTTTCCGCAAGAAGAGGCGGCGATCGACCGCTACCTCACGCTCGTGCGTGAGGCGGCCCATAGTGTGAAGCCCCACATGGTCCTGCGCTTTCTGCCCATGTGGGCTGAGAAGCTGGCGTCACCGTTCTTGCGGCGCACGTCCCTCAAATGGTGGGGCAAGACCACCAAAGAAGTTCTCGACTCGCTCACCGCCAACGAGACCCTCAAAGCGGTTCTCGCCGGCCAATGGGGCTACTACGGCTCGCCACCCTCGCGCTCGAGCTTCGCGATGCACGCGATCACCGTCCGCCATTTCTGGAACGGCGGTTTCTACCCCGTGGGCGGCGCGCAGGTCCTGGCCGAACACATCCTGGCCGCCGTCACCCGCGCC
>DATJFU010000099.1:0-7032 GCA_035495495.1 Bdellovibrionota bacterium | reverse complement strand
ATTCCGTCCTGAGCGAGGACCCGCCCCCGCGCGGCCGGTAGTGGCCAAAGGCATCCCGTTCCATTAATCTCATCGGCGATGGCGCAGCCCATGAAACCATCCGCGCCGAACCCGATGAAGCGCCGCTACGACTTTCGCTGGGAAGTCCTCGAAGCGATCATCGGCGGCAAGTCCCTCATCGACTCGAGCACCGGACTCACGGGTTTTCCGATGGAGACCCTGGAGGACGCGGACCGGTTCACCTGGAGCTACGGCCTCGAGTGGAGCGATCCCATCGAGCGCGCCGAGCTCATGGGCAACTTTCGCGAGGCCCTGAGCTTTATCCGTAAGTTTTTTCTCAGGCCCGAGAACCCGGAGGGCCTCTCGCTCGAGATCCCGCGCAAGATCGCCGAGCTCCAGGACATGCGCGAGCTCTTGCTCATGGCGGCCAACCGCCACCCGGTGCAGCTCAAGGACGGCCAGGGCTCACTGCTCATTCATTGGGCCTGCGCGATCCTGAAGCTGATCCACACCATCGCCCACATCGACAAGGATCTGCGCCAGGCCTACCTGCCCGAGGTGCAGAAGCAGATCCTGGACCGGTTCTACAAGGTGGTTCACCGCGACGAGCATGACGAACTCTACCTGGGCGACGGGCCCGACGATCCGCTGCGCATCGATCTCGTGGCCTTTGAGACCAAGGCGCGGAAGTCCCGTGAGTCCGTGCTGCTCAAGCTGCTGCACAAGAAAGAGAACGTCGCCGAGAACATCTTTGACCAGGTGGGGATCCGCCTCGTCACCCGGACGGTGGTCGACGCCGTTCGGGTGGTGAAATACTTCAAGGACCAGATGATCGTGATGCCCGCGACCATCATGCCCAGCCGTTCGCGCAACACGCTCGTCAACATCGAAGAGCTCAAGACGCGGATGAACGACCTGCAGCCGATGCTGGAGAAGAACACGATCGACGAGGTGGCCATGGCCGCCGCGCTCCGCGAACTTCCACCCGCCCCGCCGGACGGGGTCAATCCCCATTCGAGCGAGTACTACCGTGCCATCCAGTTCACGGGCCGTCAGCTCATCAAGCTCAAGAACCCCATGTATGACCCGCTCCGGGAACTCAAGGGTCTGGCCAAGAACCAGCCCCTGCCCGAGGCCGTGCAAGCCGCGGTCGACGCCATCGACCTGCAACACCTCAGGCGGGAGGTGCGCTTTTTCTATCCCTATGAGGTCCAGATCATGGACCAGTCCAGCGCCGAGCAGAACGAGAAGGGCCTGAGCGCGCACAGCGAGTACAAGAAGTCACAGGTGCAGACGGCCATGCGGCGGGTGATGGGGAGTCTCATGGATGCCCAACGCGGTTGACGTCGCGGTCATCGGCACGGGGGCCGCACCCCTCGTGGCGGCCCGCCACCTCCTGGAGGCCGGCCGCTCCGTTCTCGTACTGAACCCCGACTGGGATTTTTTTCGGGAGGACTCCGAGCTCCCGCTGGACCCGCTCTGGCCGCCCGTCGCGTCCGCTCTGTCTCCCAAGCGTCTCGCCAGGAGCTCTCCCGATCGGCTGCTCGCCCGCCTGCGGCCGGAGTTTCCGGGACCCGTCGAGCTCTGGAGCGGCGAGGGCGGCGATGGAACCGGCGGTTACCACGACCTGGGCGCGCCCCATGCGCGAGCACGTGGGCGGCTCTGGCTGCATTCCACCGCTGCGGGCGCGGCCGTGCTGCGCTCGGATCGCTGGGAGCGCATCGAGGAGATGTACGTGGGCGCCTCGGACGCCGGATTTCATCCCCAGATCCTCGAGGGTTTGCCGGCGTCGCGCCGGTTTCCGGGCCACTCCGGCCCGGCGGACGAGTTGGATCGTGGCGTGCTGATCCCGCGTCTCTGCGACGTCGACGTCTCACGCTTCCGCACCGGGCTGCAGGAGTATCTGCGCGAGCGGCTCGGTCCCGACGGCATGGTGTCGCGCGCGGGCCCGATCGAGCTCGCGGCCGACGGCGTGCGCTACCGCCGTGACGGCGCCGCCGCCTCGGTAAGCGTCGCACGCGCCGTTCTCATCTTCTGGACCCCGCGCCTGACGCCGTGGCTGGAGAGCCAGTTCACCCCGCAGCTCAAAAAAGAGGGCGGGGGGTGGAAGCGCGAACCCACCGGCGCTCGCGTTTGGGAGCTGTGGAATCTGGTGTCCCGCGATCCGGTGGACCCCTCCACCGTGGGCGTGTTCGGCGACCTCACGGTCTGGGTGAGCGGCGAAGGCGTGCCCGGCAAGGGCCCCTCGGCCTCGCGGGGACTCTCGGTCCTGCGGCCGGGCGCGCGAGTGGGGCTGGCGGGCGTCCCCGCCGACGAGGGCGCGCGCGCCTGGGTGGCGCCGCAGTCCTTTGCCGCGGTCGAGGACCTCGCGCGGGACCTCCTGGGTTGGGATCGCTTCTCGATCCGATCCGTCAAACCGCGGGTTCTGATGGAATGGGACCCGGCGCAGCTCGAGGACCTGAGCGAGGTCTTTGCCGCGCGATTCAAACGCGGAGAGCGCGAGGTCAGCGTCGTCGCCGGGGCGGACGGCCCGCTGGCCGACGTGGTCGAGTCGGCGGCCCGCGCGGCGGAGGCGGTAGCCCAGTTAGCGGAGGCGGTGTCGTGACCCTCACCGTGCGCGAAGGTTCTTTTGATTTGGCCGTGGTCGCGGGGCCTAGGCTGGGCGTCTGGCCCTCCGTGGGCGTGCGCACGCTGACGGCGCTCTGCTCGGAGATGGGCCTCACGGTGGGACTCATGGGCGCGCCGGGGCTGCGCGTGACGGGGGTTCTGCCCCTGCCCGGCGCCGGCGGGCTCGTCCTGGCCGAGGATTCGCAGGGCCGCATTCACCGCATCACCGCGCGCGCCGTGGTGCGGGTGTCGGCGCCGTCGCCGTTTCCACCCCCGTTTCCGGGCTGGCGCACGGAGGGCCTGATTCCACTTTCGACGGCGGAGATCCTGTTCAAGGAGGCCCGCGTCCGCTGGACGCCCTCGACCGTGATTTTTGGAACGGGCAACGGCGCCCTGAGATTTGGCTCCAAGCTGCTCGAGACGGGGCGCGCCGCCACCGTCGCGTGCGTCGAGCTCGCCGGCCCATGGGGCGGCAAGCCCTACGCCGGGTGGGAAGTCGAGCGCAGGCGTTTTGAGAGCGGCGGCGGCCGCATCCTCAAGGGCAAGCCCGTGCGGCTCGACCGCAAAGGACCCGGCCTCTGGGAGCTGCGCCTGCAGGACGACCACGGCACGCGGCTCATGGAAACCGGCCGGGTGGTCTCGGCGGGTCCGTTCGTGGGCCAGGCTGGTGTGCGCGAGTATCCTCCGGGGTCCTGCCTTTTTGAGATGGACCAGACCGCGGCCGTGAACCGCGCTGACGACGTCGAGGGCTGGTCGCTCGAGGAGGAGCGGGGCCGGTGGCTCGGGGCCCGCATCGCGCGCGCGCTCGTCGCCGACCTGGGCGAACGCCGCGAGCCCCTCGAGAAGACGTTTCGGCGCGCCCGCTCGCGTCTCAAGGGATGCGGAGAGCACCAGGCCGAGCCTTATGCCCCCGAGTACGAGGGCAAGTGGCTCGCCAAGAATTCGGTCGACCGGCTTCGCGCCTTCATGGGCGTGCCCCAAGCCGCGCAGCGCACCCGCGTGGTGGCGAGTCTCGAGTGCGTCGAGAGCATCCCGTGCAACCTCTGCGAGAAGGCCTGCCCCGAATCGGCGATCCAGATCAAGCGCACGGCCGCCGAAGGCGGCCCCGGCTTTCTGATCGAGTCCGACTGCACGGCGTGCGGTCTCTGCCTGAGCGCCTGCCCCAGCGGAGCCGCCCTGATGATGCATGAACGGGATCAGTCCACCTCACTCGTGACCCTGCCCTGGCGCGGGCGCCACGCGTGGCAGGTGGGCGAGCTCGCCACCCTGCTCAACCGCCGCGGCGAACGTCTCGGCTCCGCCCGGGTCGCCACCCTCAGCGACGCGCCCGGGGGAGTCCGGCTCGTGCAGCTCGAGGTCCCGTCGCATCTCACCTGGCAGGCCCGGGGACTCAAGGCTCCCAAGCCCGCTTCGGGGGACGAGGACCTGGCCCTCGTGGCGCAGACGGAGGCCGAGCCGCCGCGGGCCGAAATCCTTCTCGACGGCGACCGCCGGCTCGCGCGGGAGGGGGTGACCGTCTCCATCGCGCTTTTTGAACTGGGCCGCGCGCGGCCCGGAGACACGCTTCTCTGCCCCGACGGGAGCTGCGGGCTCTGCGACGTCGGCATCGACGGGGTCAAGCAGCGCGCGTGCCAGACCAAGGTTCGCCGGGGCATGGCGCTCAAGCTCGACACGTCGGCGGAGTCCACGGACGCGCTCTGTCCCTGCCTGGGGATCTCCGAGCAGGAGGCGATCGAACGGGTGAGGCAGGGCAAGCTCTCGTCGATGGAGGCCGCCACCGCGGTCGCTCGGGTGGGCGAGGGGCGTTGCCACGGGCAGCTTTGCTCGTCGAGCTTCAGGAAGCTGACGGCGGAGGCGGGGGTGGATTCGGCCGAATGGGTGGACTGGCGGTTTCCTTGGGTGGATTGGGTTCTCCCGCCGCGCGGGCACCCATGAACCCGATCTTTTCCAAAAAGTGCTCGATCGCGGTGTTGACCTGCTCGGGCAAGTCCATCTGCGAGCAATGGCTTCCGTGCGGAAACACCACCAGGTCGCTGCCGGGGATCAGCTGGTGCATGAGCTCCTGCTGGGGGAGCGGGATCACCTGATCCTTGGCGCCGGCGAGAATCAGCGTCGGCACGTGGACCTCATGCAGCCACGCCGTGTGGTCGCAGGTGTCGTAGTTGTCCACGAGGTTGAGCAGCACCAGCGGATCCATCTCCGAGATCTGGCGCACGTAGAGGGCGACGTCCTCGGGCGGCGTGAGGTGAAGATTGAATCCGCCCATGCCGACGATCGCGTTCACGACCGGGTTCTCGAGGTAGTGCGTCCAGAGCGCTCTGAACACCCGCGGGCTCGTGTCATGCAGCGCGCGCAGCACCTTGAACGACTGCCCGGACACGTTGTTGTCCATCAGGGTCTCGAGGGGGCGCTTGGCCGTGCCGTTGGCGAGCACCATGCCCGAAACGAGATCGGGCCGGCGGCGGTAAAATTCCAACACGACGTTGACCCCCATGCTGTGGCCCAAGAACACGGCAGGCGGCAGGTCGAGCTGCTGAACCAGGCACTCGAGGTCCTTGGCGATGGCGGGAATCGTGAGGGTGGAGAGATCTTGCGGCAGGTCAGAGTTCTGGTGGCCCCGGTAATCAAACCAGATGGTCCGGTACCGTGTCCGCAGGCGTTCGATCTGGTAGGTCCAATGCAGGCTCGAGCAGACGAGCCCATAGCAGAACACGAGCGGCGGGCCGGAGCCCTCGCTACTAAAGAAGAGGCGGGTGCCGTCGTAACCCCTGAACCAGCCGTGCGTGACGGGGACCTGCCCACCCTCTTGCGAGAGGGGACTCCTGAATCGTCGGGATCCGGGGGGGCGTGGATGGGGAGGCGTCTTGGGCGTCATGGGGCTACCCCCTTTTAACGCCTTGCGTTCTCCCGGGGAAGCTTCAGCATCGTTTCACAGACGGATTGAAAAGCTTTTCGGGCCCCATCGTCCGCCTGCCTGAAGGCATCGTAAAGGGTGCGGAAGAACTCGTAATCATTGAGGGCCACGTCCAGGCTGCCCCGGCTGTCGCCGTCGCCATCCGCCCGGGCCCGGCCCAGGCGGCCAGAAAGCTTTACGGCGTACTCGCGCTCCAGAAGCCCCATGATCTCGGACTCGGGGGCCTGCAGGGCCTTGGCGAGGGTGGGGACATGGGCTGGTGGAAGGGGGGTGACCCCCCGTTCTACGTTTGAAATGAACTGGGTCGTGACGGAGGGCTCAAAGAGCTGGCCCAGGGCCCGCTGCGAAAGGCGCAGGGATTCGCGGCGTTGGCGGATGAAGTGGCCCACCAGCCTGGGGTTTTTTGATGCGCCCTTTCCATTGTCAACCATATTACTCAAATTTAACGCATGCCGTTAATTGAGTCAATGGATACCATTCATGAAACAAAAATTAAGTCTTTAGTTTCAAATACTTAGACTTTAAAAACTTTCTTAACTTGAAAAGGCCTGCGATTATGCAGTCTTAAGCCGTTCAAATTGAACCTGCCCATCCCTCTCAAAGTACCGCCGGAGGGGCAGATTTCCTGGAAGAACGAGCTCGGGGTCATGCCTGAGGAGGGCCTGGGCGTCGTCCCGGGCCTTGAAGAGCCATTCCTGGTCCCGGACCAGGTTGGCCATGCGGAAGGGCAGGTCCCCGCTCTGGCGGGTGCCCAGGAATTCGCCCGGCCCCCGGATCTCGAGATCGGCCTCGGCGATCTCAAATCCGTCCTGGGTGCGCTCGAGGACCGAGAGGCGTTGAAACGAGGTCTCGCCCAGGCTCTCGGCGGCGAACAAGAAGCAATAAGAGGCATGGCTTCCGCGGCCGACGCGGCCCCGGAGCTGGTGGAGCTGCGAGAGCCCGAAGCGCTCGGAGTGTTCGACCACCATGACGGTGGCGTTGGGCACGTCGACCCCGACTTCCACCACGGTGGTCGAGACCAGGACCTGGATCTCGTTGCGGGAGAACGCCTCCATGACGGCGCTCTTCTCGTCGGGCTTCATCTGGCCGTGAAGAAGGCCCACCTTGAACTCCGGATACACCTCGTTGCGGAGCCGTTCGACGGCGGCCTGGGCGGATTGCAGGTGCTCAAATCCCTCGGCCTCGCTGTCCTCGACGAGCGGAAAGATGAAGTAGGCCTGCCGCCCCGCCCGGAGTTCCTTGCGGACGTGATCAACGGCGCGGCCGCGGCCCGCCTGCCGCACGACGATGGTTTTGACGGGAGTGCGGCCCGGGGGCATCTCCTTGATCGTGGTCACGGCGAGATCGCCGTAGGCCGTGAGCGCGAGCGTGCGTGGAATCGGAGTCGCCGTCATCACCAGCTGGTGGGGATGTTCTGGACCCCGTTTCGTCTCTCTCACGCCCTTCTGCCTGAGAATGCGGCGCTGCTCGACGCCAAAGCGGTGCTGCTCGTCGACCAAGATGAGCTTGAG
>DATJFU010000098.1:0-4285 GCA_035495495.1 Bdellovibrionota bacterium | reverse complement strand
CGCTTCAGCGGCTTGCCCTTTGAGGACCGCCGCAAGTGCATCGAGGGCTGGCGGACCGGCGCACTCTGGGGCAGGCCCGTGTTTGGCGCCCTCAAGGAGCTCAGCACCCTGGCCTGGTACACCCAGCCCGTTTCATGGTCGGCCATTGGCTACACGGGGCCCCTGGTCCCTCCGACCGCGCAGCGAGGCTGGACGGACGCGGACCATAGGTACGCGTCCCTGCCCATCCACACACACAAGAGCGGGCCCGGCGACGGCTCGACCGTAAAGGCCAAGGCGGTCGTCATCGGCTCGGGCGCCGGGGGTGCCGCGGCCGCGTACGCCTTGGCCCGGCGGGGCATGGAGGTGGCCGTGGTCGAGGCGGGCTCATTCCACCTCCCGCGCGAGCTCAGCCAGAGAGAAGAAGAGATGTACCCGCGTCTTTTCTACGACGCCGGCGGGCGCCGCACGGCCAACCGTGCGATCCGCGTGCTCCACGGCCACGGCGTCGGCGGCTCGACCCTTCACAACATCAACCTTTGCAAGCGCGTGCCGGACGCCCTCCTGGAGGAATGGAAGCTCCCGGGCTGGTCGCCCCACGAGTTCAAGCCGTACCTGGATGAGATCGAGCGGCTCCTCGAGGTGCGGCCCGTAGATCTCGCCATGGTCAATACTGCCAACGCGCTCATTAGAAAGGGGGTCGGCGCCCTGGGGTGGAAGGGTGGAATCCTGCACCACAACCGCCGCGGCTGCGTGGGCAGCGGCTTTTGCGAGCTCGGCTGCTCCTTTGACGCCAAACTCAACGCTGCCCGGGTTCTCATCCCCGATGCCGTGGCCAAAGGGGCCACGGTCTACGCCGATACGCGGGCGCTCCGTTTTGACGTGGCCGGCGGGCGGGTCCAAGGCCTCACGGTCCGCACCCAGGCCCCCGCCTGGTCCGGCGGGGGGCCCGCGCGCGAGTGGCGCCTCGAGGCCGACCTCTATATCTGTGCGGGCGGCGCGGTCGAGACGCCCCTCCTGCTTGAGCGCTCGGGGGCGCCCGACCCCCATGGCCGCCTGGGGCGAGGCCTGCGGCTCCACCCGGGGGCGGCCGTGGCCGGCCTCTTTGACCAGAATGTGCGGTGCTGGCAGGGGATCCCCCAGAGCTGGGAGTGCACCGAATGGCTTTCGTTTGAGCCCGGATCGTCCAAACGCACTTGGATCGTGGGGGGATCGGCCCATCCGGCGGGGGCGGCGTCCTTCTTACCGGGGTACGGGGCGGCCCATGCCGAGCTCATGACCCATTACCCGAGGCTCGTCCCCCTGAGCGCCATGCTCCACGACCGTACCCAAGGAAGGGTAGGGGGCACCGCCGGAGGCGGGGTGGAATTGGATTACGTCCTCGATGAGGGCGACCGGGCCGAACTCGCCCGAGGGCTCCAGGCCTGTGCCCGGATTCTATTCGCTGCGGGCGCCCGGGAGGTCTGGGTTCCCACCCGGGAGGTGCTCCGCCTGAAGAGCGTGGCCGAAGTCGATCGCATGCCCCAGCGCCTCGCGGATGGGGACATCGACCTCGTAGCCGTGCATCCGATGGGGTCGGTGCCCATGGGGACCGATCCGCGGACTTCGGGATGTGGCCCCGACCAGAAGTTTCACGGTCTTGAAAACCTTTGGATTGCGGATGCTTCGGTTTACCCGACTTCTTTGGGTGTGCCTCCGCAAATATCGACTTATTCGGTCGGACTTAGGGTGGGTCGACAAGTTTGACACAAAGGGTCGAGGTTGCTAGATCCGGCGCCGTTCAAAAAAAGGAGGACCTATGTATTTGACTAAAAATGTCGCCCTTTTCGGAATGATGCTGACCACCGCGATGGCCACCGCCGGCTGCGATGACGGCATCACCGCCACTGCTAAGCGTATCGAGAAGAAACTCGGCGTGGCCGTCGTGGTCAAAGCCGACGAGAACGACGCATGCCTGCAGTCGCAGCTCTCCCAGCTCTACGCTCAGTACAAGGCCCTGCCCAAGGCCAAGCGCAGCGAACTGCGCGCCAAAGTGAAGGCCAAGTACACCCAGATCGTGCTGAACGGCACCGAGGCCCGCCAGGTGATCGGCGGCGAAGTGACCCAGCTCGTGTACACGATCCAGGAATGCAACAACGGCTGCTGGGACCGCCCCATGGGCCGCAAGGTCATCGAAGGCGGCCTGACCACCACGGGCAGCTCGCCCGCGACCCAGGTCAAAGCGGACGGAGGCGTTCTCAACATCACGCCTGGCAGCTTTCGTGACGAAAGCCTCAAGCGCTACTACTACACGCGCGACGTGAATCTGTTTGATCAGATCGCGTCGATCCAGGACGAACTGTTCATCACGTCCCGCCAAAACGGGACCGTGTGGCTGCACGCCGAAGACGCTCAGGTGAGCGCCGACTGCGGCAAGTTCGTCGATCTCAAGGACGTGTTCTAACTCTATTTAGCCAGCTTGGGATTAAAGTGGCGGGCGACTTCCGGAAGGGGGTTGCCCGCCATGATGTCCGCCAGGAGCTTGGCCGAGCCGTGGGCCCACGAAAAGCCGTGGCCCGTGAACGCCAGGCACGAATAGATCCGCGGCGAGGACGTGTTGCCGATGAACGGCAGTGAGGTCTTGCTGAGGGCCATGATCCCCGCCCAAGAGTGGGACCATTCGATCTTCTCTCCGATCCCGTAATAATCCTGCGCAAACTGCTTCAAACCCTGCTCGATGTGCGTGTTGATGTCGATCGAGTAGATCCCCATCTCCCGCGTGCTCGAGTGGTTGCGCCATCCGCCCAGAACCAGGCGGTTGTCCTCGGTCACGACCGCGTACTGATAGCCGTGGTCGAACGAATGCGCGTGTTTGACCGGAAAACGGTGCTTCAGGGGTTTGGACGCGATGATCTGGCCCCGGTACGGGTCCACGAGACCCTCAAAGAACGAGCTGAAGAGGGGAGTGTAGGCGTTGGTGCAGAGGACCACCGCGTCGCACTCGATCGTTCCTTTGGACGTCTTGACGGTCACGCCGTCGCCGTGCTCGTCGACCGCGGTCACCTGGACGCCGGAGTGGTATTTTCCACCCCGCTCGAGAAAGGTGCGCAGCACGCCGTTGCGGAACTTGGTCGGATGGGCGCGGGCCGAGCCCTTCTCAAAGCGGGCGCCGTAGCAGTTTCTAAAACCCATCTTGTACACGTCTTCTGCCGAGACGTAGTCGCTCTGGTAGCCCATCTTGTTGAGAAACGTGACCGAGTCGCGACATTCTTTGTCTTCGGTCTCGTCGATGGAGATCACGAGATACCCGTCCCGCTTGTAGTCGGCGGCGATGTCGAGCTCGTTGATGGTGGTCTCGACCTGGTTGCAGATGTCGATGGAGAACTGCCAGAGCTCCTTGGCCTTGGCCTCGCCGTGGAGCTCGACCATGGCCTTCATGGACTCCACGGTCCCGTAGAGGATGTGGCCCGCGTTGCGGAACGTGGCCGCCTGTTCAGTGAGGTAATCCACCACGGTCACGTCGTCGAAGCCGGCCTTCTGAAGCCAATAGGCGGCCGACGCCCCGGCGAGGCCGGAGCCCACCACCACGATGCCCGTGCGCTTGGGCGGGGCATCCGTGCTGCCGGTGAGGGGAGGGACTTCCAGCCAGTACGATTTGGGGAAGTTACCGGGGATGAGTCCGTTCTTATTTTCGCTAGCCAAGCCCATGAGTTACCTCGAATCCCTCGTGAATCCCCTGGATTTTTAGGGGGCTCGACGCTAGGTGTGATGTCGTGACTTCACCTCATATTTGGCTCAGGGCAGAAAGTAAACCCAAGGAAGAGCGAACGGCGCTTACGCCCAATGACGCACGGCGTCTACTCACCGCGGGATTTCAGGTCACCGTGGAGCGCTCACCGCTGCGTGCCTTTGAGGACGAGGGCTATGAGCGTGTCGGCTGCGCGCTGGCCCCCACGGGCTCCTGGCTGTCCAAGGCACCGGCCGAGGCCTTTATCCTCGGGCTCAAGGAGCTCCCGGACGCCGACTTCGAACTCGGCCATCGTCACATCTACTTCGCGCACGTGTTCAAGAACCAGGTGGGCTGGCAGCGCACTCTCAAGCGGTTTGCCGCGGGTGGTGGCGTGCTGCTCGACCTCGAATACCTCACGGACTCCGAGGGGCGCCGGGTCTCGGCCTTTGGCCATTGGGCGGGTTTCGTGGGCGCCGGCGTGGGCGCGGGAATCTGGGCCCACCGCAAGCTCCACGGTGACGCCGAGGCGATCCCCGCGCTGCGCTCCTGGCCCAGCCAGGAGCAGTGCGTGGCCGAGCTGCGCGAGCAGGTCGAGCA
>DATJFU010000097.1:0-7746 GCA_035495495.1 Bdellovibrionota bacterium | reverse complement strand
GTCTTTGGCAATCCCAAGATCGGCTTTGATCCCAAGAAGGCCATCGCCCACATCAAGAAGGGATCCGTCGTGAGCCAGGTGGAACTGATGCCCGTGCTCGAGAAGGACCGCTGGAGTTTTGTGGTGCACCTGCGCGAGCCGCGGTCCGTTGAGGTATTTGAGCTGGCCCGCCCCGCGAGAATTATTCTGGATATCAAGAACGCCACCAAGTAGCCTTCTGCTCCTATGCGAGCCATTCCTTTTCTGATCGCCGCGATGTTGGTTTCGGGCTGTGCTTCGAGTCCCACGGTGCAGTCCCAGAAGTACGCCAAGCTCTCGACCCAACAGACGCTCGAAGATCCGATGGAGAAGGTCTATCCGGCGGTCGAAGAAGCGCTCAGAAACATCCACGTCGCCGAGCGGGATCCCGAGGAGAAGCCCAATCCCGTCGAGATGCGGGGGTTGACCGAGGCCAGCTGGCAGACGGACTGGGTGTATTCGCAGTCCCAGAACAAATACATCGAGTACAAGGTCAACGGGTTTCCCCGTAAGAAGTACCTGCAGCTCCGGGTCAAATACCACGTGGTCGCCAAGACCGAGATCGGCGGCACCCACGTCGAGATCAATACCCAAGAAGAGGTGGAACGTCTGGCCAAGGACGGGACGCCCGACGGGTGGGACTCGGCGGGCGAGCCCGACACGGCCCTCGGCCGCAAGATGCTGGACCAGGTGGCCAAAAACATCCTGGCCGCGGCGCCCTGATCCCCGCCTAGGGGGTCGTAATCACGCTCATTTTTCGGTTTCCACCCAATTTCCACCCCACTCCTTGCCAAGGGGGTCGGCGTGTCCATAGTAAAGCATCGAGATATGGTGGACTCCGACGATTCAAAAGTAGTCCCTTCTGGTGGTGGTGAGGCCGAGTCGCGCCCCGCGCTGGCCAAGAGTGACCTGGTCGTTCCGGACCAGCTCTTGCCCCCCAACCTCTTTGTGCTCCCCATCGCGGGGCCAGTGATTTTTCCGACCCTCATGGCTCCGGTCTCGGTGACCGTGCCGCGGTTCATCGCCTCCGTCGAGGAGGCCATCAGCCGCCAGCGGCTCCTGGGTCTGGTGCTCACTCGCCAAGGCGGCGTGACCGAGACCACTTCGCCGGCCGATCTCTACGAGACGGGAGTCGTGGTCAGGATCATGAAGCGCCTCAAGATGCCGGACGGGTCGGTGAACCTGCTCGTCCACAGCATGAAGCGCTTTCGGTATCACGACGTGCTTTCGGACCGCCCGCACATCGTGGTCAAGAGCGAGTACCTGGACGACGCCGTCGAGAAGACCACCGAGCTCGATGCCCTCACCCGGATGGTCGTTCAGCACGTCAAGCGCCTCGCCGAGGTGAATCCGTTCTTCACGGATGAGATGCGCCTCGCGATGATCAACGCGCCCGGCCCGGGCACCGTCGCCGACCTGGTGGCGTTCGCCCTCTCGCTCCCGCGCGAAGAAGCGCAGAAGTTTTTGGAGATCCTGTCGGTCAAGGAACGCTTTGAACGTCTCCTCGTGCACCTGAGGCGCGAGCAGGACGTGGCGGACCTGCAGCGCAAGATCCACGACGAGGTCAACAGCAAGATCAACTCCATGCAGCGGGAGTTCTTTCTCAAGGAGCAGCTCAAGCTCATCAAGAAAGAGCTCGGCGTGGAGGAGGACGGCCGCGACAAGGCCAACCGCACGTTCCGCGAGCGGATCGATGCGGCGGGCATGCCCGCGAGCACCAGAAAGGTCGCGCTCGAGGAGCTCGAGAAGTTCGAGACCCTGAACGAGAACTCGCCCGAGTACAACATCAGCCGCAACTACCTCGAGACGCTTTGCTCTTTGCCTTGGAGCAGGTCGACCGAGGACCAGCTCGACATGGAACGAGCGCGTAAGATCCTCGACGAGGATCACTTTGGCCTCGAGATGGTCAAAGAGCGCATCCTGGAGACCCTCGCGGTCCGCGCCCTCACGCTCCGCAGGGAGCGTGACGGAGAAAACCTCGTGCCCGAACACGAGCCCGAAGGCGAATCCAAGGGCCACTACCGCCGCGGATCCATCTTGTGCCTCGTCGGCCCGCCCGGCGTGGGCAAAACCTCGATCGGCAAGTCCGTGGCCCGCACGCTGGGCCGGTCTTTCTACCGCTTTTCACTGGGTGGTATGCGCGACGAGGCCGAGATCAAGGGCCACCGGCGCACCTACGTGGGCGCCCTGCCCGGCAAGGTGATCAACGCCATGAGGCGCGCGGGCACCAAAAACCCGGTCATCATGCTGGACGAGATCGACAAGCTCGGTATGAGCTTTCAGGGCGATCCCGCGAGCGCGCTTCTCGAGGTCTTGGACCCCGAGCAGAACGGCACCTTTCTCGATCATTATCTCGACGTGCCCTTTGACCTCTCGGACGTGCTGTTTGTGTGCACGGCCAACAGCCTGGCCAGCATCCCGGCGCCCCTCCTGGACCGCATGGAGGTCATAGAGATCCCCGGCTACACGCTCGAGGAGAAGGAGAAGATCGCTTCCAGGTACGTGATCCCCTCCGTGCTCAAGAAGAACGGCCTCGAACCGGACCAGGTCCGGTTTCAGAGGACGGCGCTGACCAAGATGATGACCGACTACGCGCGCGAGCCCGGGCTCCGGAGCCTGCAGCGTTTGGTCGAGAAGATCGCCCGTCGCGCGGCCGCGCGGGTGGTGAGGCGCGAGCAGAAGGGAAACCGCAAGGGCAGGCACGTCCTCATCAAGGACACGGACCTCGCCAAGTGGTTGGGGCCCAAGCGCTTCTACAACGAGCTCGCCGAGCGCATCACGTCGCCAGGAGTGGTCGTGGGTTTGGCCTGGACCAGCGCCGGTGGCGATATTCTCTTCATCGAGGCCACCCGCTATCCCGGCTCCGGCCAGCTCAAGCTGACGGGTCAGATGGGCGAGGTCATGTCCGAGAGCGCCAACATCGCCTGGAGCTACGTCAAACGTAAGCTCAGCGAAGAGGGCGGGATGGACGCCGAGGCCTTGAGAAAGTTCGACGTCCACCTGCATATCCCGGCGGGCGCCATCCCCAAGGATGGCCCCTCGGCCGGCGTGACGATGGCTTCGGCTCTTTACTCACTGATGACCGGAAGAATCGCCCGGCAGCGCGTAGCCATGACCGGTGAGCTCTCCCTCATCGGACGGGTCCTGCCCGTGGGTGGAATCAAGGAGAAGCTCCTGGCCGCCAAGCGTGCCGGTATCAATACCGTCATCCTGCCGCGCTTGAACGAGAAGGATCTTCAGGAGATTCCGGAATACGCGCTGAAGGGGATGAAGATCCACTGGGCGAGCCACGTCGAGCATGTGTTTGATCTCGTGCTCGTGAACCGCAGTGTGAAGGCCAAGCCCACGTCAGCCGCCGACACGCGCCCGGCAGCGCTCGCCGCGAAGGCGAAGCCGGCGCCCGCGAAAAATCGAGTTCACTAGATAACGCGCCGATCTTCCTTTCTATATCCACCCCAGCAGACGCGCCGGGCGGCCTAAAGCGCCCAAGCGCGGTCTGGCTGGTCAGTATTCCATTCGTTATTTATATCTGCCGAAATCAATTGATCGCTTGAGATGGAAGGGATGGATTCCACCCCATGCGCGGGCAACTTGGCCTGAACTTGAGGTACACCGGCAAGCGGGGCGGCTATCGTCCCGGCGCTGGGAGGCCGAAGACATCGAAGTTCCAGGCGCACGGTAAGCGGGAATCCTTCTCGGGCCGGGAACCTCTCCATCTGACTCTTCGGCTCAGGCCGGGCTTGCCGAGCCTAAGGCGCAAGGACATCCACAGAGCGCTGCGCTCGGCGGTACTGAAGGCACGTGGAAGAGGCCTTGCCGTCGCGCAGTTCGCATTTCTTTCTAATCATATCCACCTCATCGTCGAGAGCCCCGGAAAGCAGGACCTGGGCCGGGCCATGCAGAGCTTTGGCATCTCTTTTGGAAAGCGGCTGAATGCGATTTTGGAGCGGACGGGCGCCGTGTTCACGGAGCGGTATCACCGCGTGGTTCTAAAGACGCCGACTCAGGTCAGGAACGCCCTCAAGTACGTCTTGGCAAATGAGTTCCAGCACGGGGGTGGAAAGGGGCGCGTGGATCTGGATGGTTGCTCATCCGCTTTGCTTTGGCCTGAGGTGCGGTGGGAGAGGTTGCTTGGTTCGCGCTGGCGCAGGATGGTGGGATTTCCTGAAAGGAACCCGGAACAGGCCGAACGGGAGAGGGAACACGTTCTGGAACTCATCTCGGCCCCCAGGACGTGGCTGCTCAAAGCGGGCTGGGCCCGCGCTCGCGCAGCTTAGCCTCGGGCGCCGGGAATCAATGCGGAAGGTCAGTAGAGTCGTCGGTGGCAGCGGCGCCCGGAAACACGGGCTTCACTTTGCCCGTGGCGACTTCGCGCAGGGCCGTGACCGGCACGCGGTTCTTGGTCCGCACGAGGGGGTCCGACCCGCGGTACAGCTGGCGCGCGCGACGGGTGGCCACCTGGACCAGTTCGTACATGTTGTTCACCTGACGGAGACAGTCTTCAACGGTAATGCGCGCCATAGGTCCCCTCCGTACCATAGAGGGCGTCGAGCTGTGAAGCGTACTTGCGGGCCACCCGTGCCCTGCGGAGGGTGCCCTGGGGGGTGAGTTCGCCGCTTTCGAGGCGGAACTCATCCGGAATCAGGCAGAACTTACGGATGCCCAGACCCCGGGGCAGGGCCCGGTTGAGGCGGTCCAGGGCCCTCTGGACCCGCTTTTGGATGCGTGGGTGGTGCAGCAGCTCGGAATAGGAGCTGAAAAGGATGTCGTGCTCCCGGGCGAAGCGAATGGCCTCTTCGCGCTCAAGGGTGATTAAAGCAATCAAGTAATGCTGGTCCCGGCGATAGAGGGCCACCTGCTGGATCCAACGATCCAGGCGGGCCAGGGTTTCGAGGTGTCGCGGAGAAATCACCCGGCGGCCACCCGTGAGGCCCAGGAGCTCGTGTTTTCTGCCCAGGACCCGGAGGGATCCGTCTTCGTCCAGCTCGCCCAGGTCCCCGCGGCTCAAGGTGCCGCCCTCGGCGGGCGAGACTTCGACCTCACCGGATTCAGAAATTCTGAGCGCGATCCCCGGCAAGGGTTTGCCCAAGCTCCCTGAGCGCGGCACGGTCATCCCGTCGGCGTCACCCGAGAGGGTCAACGGTCCAAAGGCTTCGGTGAGCGTATAGGCTTCGCGCACGGGGATACCCGCGATGCGCAGATAGTCTCCGGCTTCGTCCGCGAGGGGATCGCCACCGGTGATCAGGGCCTCGAGTCTTCCGCCCAGCTCCGAGGCCTTTGAGCGCATGCCCACGTTGCGCGCGATGGCCGCCTCCGCAGTGAGGCGCCAACCGGCCGAGCCTTCGCCGCGCGCGGCCTCGAGCCACTTCTTGCCCGAGGCGAGAGCCCAGTCGTGGAGACGGCGCTCCTGCTCATTGCCGTCGCCGCCGGCCTGAAGGCGCAGCATGCGGTACGCGCGTTCGACCACTCGGGGCGATGCCCAGCGGTGAGTGGGGCGCGCCTCGCGCAGCTCCGCAAACAGAGAGTCGTCGCGGTCGGGATGCGTGGCGTACGTCACGCTCCATCCAAAGGCGATCGCGCCGAGGGATTCGACGCGCGCGCAGGATGCCGAGAAAGGGAGGGTGGAAAAAAAGGCCCGATCTTGGCGGTTTTCGGTGCCAAGCGCGGTGCCCACTGCGCGGAGCCCACGCACGAGCGCGGCGTGGGTGAGCGTCGCGAGCCGTGGCTCGGCATCGCCGTCATCGAGGGAGATCTGGGTGATCGCCGGAGCCGTCTCCGGAACCGAAAACGCCGAGCGCTCAAAACCCTGGGGATCCGAAAGCGCGTGCTCGGAAGCCAGGCGCCGAAAAGTCGCGGGGCTCAGGTGCGGGTCCGACGGCGACGGGCCGCCGTCGAGCCGGAGGTGCAGCCTGCCTGGCGCTTCGGGGAGCGGTGCCGACGAGACCTGAAGCTTGGGATTGAGGCGCTCGAGCAGGCTCGCCAGTTCTTCTGAAGGCAATCCGGGATCGACGAGCACGCTCACGGCGCCCGCGCAGAGGGCGGCGAGGTCCCAGAGCGCGCGGTCGGTTCCGGGACGGAGGACGAGGGCGATCACGTCGCCGTCGCCGACTCCGAGAGCACTCAAGCCGTGATAAATCCAACGCGCTTCACGATGGGCGTCGGCCAGGGTGACGGGAGTCCAGAGTTCGGACGCACCCTTACGCGCGCGCCAAAGCAGGCGGTCGGGTGCGGCCTTGGCCTCCCGACAAAAGATCTCGGCGATGGTCTTCCCCCCAGAATTCGCCATCCAGCTGATGACTGTATGCAGGACTCTGGCAGGGAATAAAGACGCAGCGGGTCAGTTTGGCACCATTTATCTGGAGCGTTTCATGGCCTGGGCGATTTCCCGATCAGAAGACTTGGCTTTTAGGGTGTCCCGTTTGTCGTGGCTCTTCTTACCCTTGCCCAGGCCCAGCTCCACCTTGCAGCGGCCCTGCTTGAGGTAGATCTGGGTCGGCACGAGGGCCATGCCCTTCTGGATGATCGCCCCAAAGAGCTTGTCGATCTGGTGCCGGTGCAAAAGCAGCTTTCGGCGGCGGGTGGGCTCGTGGTTCCAGATGTTGCCGTGGGAGTAGGGGGCGATGTGGGTGGCCACGAGCCAGGCCTCGACCGTGCCGTTGGAGTCGACCACCTCGACGTGGGAGTCCTTGAGGTTGGGGGCCTGGGCCCGGAGGCTCTTGATCTCGGTTCCGGTCAGCGCGATACCGGCTTCCACCACCTCATGGATGTGGAAGTTGCGGCGGGCGTTGGGATTGGTGGCGAGGATCTTGATGCCACCGTCGGGCTTCTTAGAAGGCAAGGCTCACCGACATTCCACCGCCCCAGAGCTCGCCGCCGGCGGAGTAGCCGGGGGATCCAATCTTGTTTTCGGCAAGGTTGCCGGTCTCGTCTCCTGAGGTCTTGGTGACGGTCTGGCTGATGAGCTTTTGGTACTGAAAGTTCAGGTCGAGGCGAAACGGGGTCTCAAATCCCAAGAAGTGCGGGAACACGCGGCCCCAGCCCAGGTTGACCGAGTGGCGGTCGGGGTCGAGTGAGTTGCCGGCGCCCGAGTTGTCGCCTCGGAAGATGCCGGGCCTGAACGAGTAGCCCACGCGAAACGTGTTCTCGCCGATCGTGATCTCCTCGCCGGCGCGGCCGACGACGATGTCCCGGGCGGGACGGATCGGGTTGTCACTGGGCTGAATCTGGATGCCCGTACAACTGCCCCCGCCGCTGTCACCGCAGTTGGTGATCTCGGGATTGGTGATGTTCAGGGCGGGCGCCTCAAAGTTGTACCAGTCCTGGTAATCGGCCTGCACGTAGGTCCTGAAGGTCTCGGAGTGCTTGAGCGAAAAGCCCAGCTCGACGGTCAACGGGTCGTAAAACATGGCCGCGCGGGCCGTGAAACCGAAGTCCAGGGCGGCGAAATCGCCAAATGCGTTGGCGCCGGACAGCAGGTCGAGCACGTTGCCGTAAGATACGGGCAAACGCACCACGAGTCCGCCCGAAAATGCCTCACCCTCGGTCGGGGCCGTCACGTCCGAAGGCTCCGTGTCGCCCGTGCCGTAGTAGAGGCCAAAGTAGGGCGCGAGCTTGGGCTTGATGGAGGCCGCGAAGCGCATGGTCGACGCTTTGGCGTTATTGGTCTGCAGAAAGACAAAGGCGTTGCCGGTGAGCGAGAAGGCAAGGGAGGCTCCGATGCCGAGGTGC
>DATJFU010000096.1:0-2315 GCA_035495495.1 Bdellovibrionota bacterium | reverse complement strand
TTACATGGACGAGGCCGAGCGGCTTTGCGACCGCATCGCCATCCTGCACGAGGGACGCATCCTCGACGTCGATAGCTTGGAGCGGTTCATCTCCAAGCACATCCGTCGCGACGAGATCGAAGAAGAGGTGCGCCCCGGGGTCATCTGGAAGCGGCGGCCCAATCTCGAGGACGTCTATCTCAAGCTGACCGGCAGCCGCCTGGGGGTACAGGGGCTATGATGGACTCGCTCTGGGCCATCCGATCGGTCTGGCTCCGGTTCTTTGACGTCTTCGTCAAGAACCTCAAGTACTACCTGGTCACAACGTTTCTCGAACCCATCCTTTACCTGCTGTCGTTTGGCATCGGCGTGGGCAGCCTCGTCGGAACGCTGCACGTCGGCGGCCAGGCGATCCCGTACAAGAGCTTTATCTTCTCGGGGATCATCGCGCAGACGGTCCTGTTTCAAGGGTTCTTTGAGGGCGCGTACGGCGGCTTTGTCCGCATGTACTACCAGAAGATCTACCAGAGCATGGCCATCACCCCGATCACCGTCTCGGAGGTGCTCTGGGGCGAGCTGCTCTGGGACGCGAGCAAGTCGACCCTCGCCGCGTTCGTCGTGACTCTGATCGGAGTCGCCTTCGGGCAGTTCTCGCCCGCCGCGATCTTGCCTCTCCTGCCGATCTCCTTCGCCGGAGCGCTGCTGTTCTCGAGCATGGGGCTCGCGGCCGCGGGTTTCTCGAAAAGCATCGAGGAGCTGTCCTATCCGCAGTACCTGCTCGTGTTTCCGATGTTTCTGTTCTGCGGGGTCTTTTACCCGCTCGACGGCCTACCCAAGGTTCTTCAGGTGCTGGCCTGGGTTTTTCCGCTGACCTCGATCCTCTCCCTGGTGCGCACCGTCGCCCTCGGCTTCAAGTTTGAGCCCGGCGCCGTGCCGATCGTGCTTGCCTGGATGATCGCCTTGCTCTGGCTCGCCCGCCGCACGATGAAGCGCCGGCTCGTGAAATAGCAGACACCCGTCGCCGAACTCATGGGACAGGTAGCCCTCCGCCTCGGCCCGGGCGTATACCTCCTGAAGCAGGGGTGGCGCGAGAAAACTGCCCAGCAGACCCAGATGCGAAGCCCCGGCGTCGTGAAATCCCGAGATGATCGCATCCACGACCTTGAGCGGCCGCTCAGGCGTGATCTTGAGCCGCGCCAGCCCGGATCCGGCGCGGATGCCGCCACTCTCTCTACCGGACGCGCGGAGCGCGTCCTCCTCCGCGCTCTCAAGGGCCCGGGTCACCGTGGTCCCCACGGCGATGATCCTTCGGCCCTCGCGGCGCGCGCGCCGGACGGCCGCCGCCGTCGCCTCAGAGATCCAGTAGCGCTCCGGAAACGGAAGAAGTCCGTCGAGGGCCGCATCACCGATGCTCGAAAGTCCGGCGGCGTGGGTGATGCTCACGACCTCGACGCCGGCGGCCTTGAGCGCGAACACGGTCTGCCAGGAAAACGGATACGCGGCCGAGGGTGCCTCGAGGGATACGGGCGGTCCAGCAAAGGCGGTCTGAACGTCCCAGAGCGCGAGATCCACGGGCAGGTGCGCGTACTGCACCGGACGCCCAAGGGCGTAGAGGGCGCGCATGACAGCGGCCGCCTCGCCCTCAAAGGTGATCTCAGCGACCCGGCCCCCGTGGCTGATCTCGTCGATCCGCGCGCGGAGAGACGCGGAGCCCGCGGACTTAAACTCAACCAGATCTCCGGGCTTGAGTCGCGGCGGAGCCTCTCGCCGCTCGGTGGGCGTGCGCCAGTCGCCCGCGCCAAAGAAGACCGCGAGCCAGCGGCGGGGATCGCCCGGCTCACCCCTCGCGGCGGCGAGCCGCATCTCGAAGGCGGGTCCCCGGAGGCTCGCGGGCAGCGTGGCCGCGTCGTTGACGACGACGAGATCCCCGGCCCGGAGAAAGCGGGGCAGTTCCGCGAACCGCGCGTGGATGATGGCGCCCGTGGCATCCGCCACGAGGAGCCGGGCCTCGCGGCGGGACCGCTCGTCTCCGCGTGCCGCTTTCATCTGTTCCCCCCGCCTTGTTCCACCATCTCGAGCAGGCGGCGGGCGGCGTCCTCGGGCCGCCCCAGGGTGGCCGGATCGGCGTCGGGGATCGCCGCCGCGTGCATGGGCGTATCCATGTCTCCCGGATCGACGGCGATCACGCGCACGCCGTGAGCCTTGAGCTCTTCGTCCCAGATGTGCGAGAGGTGCGCGAGCGCGGCCTTGGACGACCCGTAGATACCCCAGGTGGGATACGGATTCACCGCGGCGTCGCTCGAGATGTTGAGGACGGTACCGCCGCCCTGGAGCAG
>DATJFU010000095.1:0-2815 GCA_035495495.1 Bdellovibrionota bacterium | reverse complement strand
TACCCACCACGATTCATCAAAGACCTCGGATCACAGCTCAAACCCGAATCCGACACCGACGCCTGAGGTACCTGCGCCGGCGCACGGCATTTTCCACCACGCCGAGGGTGGGCACTAGCCTTGTTGAGAGCATTCACGATTTCGATATTGGCCGGTGTGTTGGGAACTTCCTCGATCGTCCTCGCGGATGCCGGATCACCGGCCTCATGCAGACAGGCCGGGTACGCCCACGGGCAGGCCCAGACCCGAAGCGACGGCTATAACGACGGCTATGATGATGGGTATCACCGGATTCACGATGCCTACTACGTTGCGCCCCTCGGTTCCGCGCCTGAATCGCCTGACTTTGAAGCCTGCCGCACGGCGGGCGCCTACGCACTCCACGAGTGGCGCGTGGGTCTGAGGTCCGGCCAGAACGCGAATCCCCAGTACAACCAAGGATTCAAAGAAGGCCATACGGCGGGCGCCAGCGACGCCGAGGCCGAAGCCCATGGCGGAGGAGGCATCAAGGCCTCGGACCACACGGCCAATCCGCATCCCACGCCCACGGCGACGGTACCCGCCACCACCGACCATCCGGCCGAGGGTGGGCACTGAGGACACCGTGCTGAGAGCCGCACTCCTCCCCACTTTGATCTGCGGGCTCATGACGTCCACCATCGCCTGGAGTGATCCAGTCACGCCGGCCTCGTGTGCCGAAAAGGGCCGCGCCCGCGGAATGGCCCTCACCTACAAGGACGGCTACCAGAAGGGTTATTCGGACGGATACAACGAGGCCTATGCCGGAGCCACGGGCGCTCACTACGAGCCTCGGCCCGACGCCTGGGATGGCCCGGACTACAAAGCTTGCGTCGCAGCCGGCCCGACCGCCGTTTCGGCCTGGACCCTCGGGGTCCAGGAAGCACGCGCGGCCAATGAGCAGTACGTGCGGGGTTACTCCCACGGTTACACCGCGGGCAAAAGGGACGGTTTGACCGCCGGCCAGCAGGCGCGGATCAAGTCCGCCGATCACGCGTCCAAAGACGACAAGTAACCTAAGCCCTAGGGACAAGGCACGACTTGAACCCAGATCCACCCCAGCGGGGCGCGCGGGCCCCTTAAAAGGCCCGGGCGCGACCCGGCTGGCCGGAATTCCACCCCAGACCCTAAATCATCAGCTTGAGCTGCTTCAGCTTCTGCAAGCGATCGCGGAGATCCGCGGCCTTCTCAAAGTCCAGATCACGGGCGGCGGATTTCATGCGCGCGCCCATCTTGCTGACCGTTTGGTCCAGGGATTCGAATGAGGTGAAGTCGTCCCCGGCGAGCGACTTGATCTCCTCCAGCACCTCTTCGCGGTCCATGCGATCGAGCTCGCCCATGGCGGCGGCGCTCTCGGCGGCGGTCCACACGCCGCGCCCATGGCCGGAGCCGCGGCCCGTGCCCAGCACCCGCTTGGCCATGGCGGCCCGATCCTGGGGATCCTCTTCGGAGTCGAGCGGCGCGATGTTGTCACGCACGGCTTTGACGATGGTCTGGGGCGTGATGCCGTGCAGGGCGTTGTACTCGCCCTGCGCTTTGCGGCGGCGGGCGGTTTCTTCGATCGCCTGCTTCATGCTGTCCGTCACCGTATCGGCGTAAAGGATGGCCGTCCCCGCGGAGTTTCGAGCCGCGCGGCCGATGGTCTGGATCAATGAGCGGGCGCTCCTGAGAAAGCCCTCTTTGTCCGCGTCGAGGATCGCCACGAGGGTGACCTCCGGCAGATCCAGACCTTCTCGAAGAAGGTTGATGCCGACGAGCACGTCAAAGGTGCCGAGGCGCAGGTCGCGGAGGATCTCCACCCGCTCCAGGGTCTCGATGTCCGAGTGCAGGTATTTGACCTTGATCCCCTGCTGAACGTAGTAGCGGGTCAGATCCTCGGCGAGCTTCTTGGTGAGGGTAGTGACCAGCACGCGCTCCTTGCGCTCCACCCGGATCCGGATCTCTCCCAGGAGGTCATCCACCTGCTTCGTGGCGGGCCGGACCTCGACGATGGGATCGAGGAGTCCCGTGGGGCGGATGAGTTGCTCGACCACCTCGCCGCCCGCCTGTTTGAGCTCCCACTCGCCGGGGGTGGCCGAGACGAAGACGGCCTGGTTCACCATCTTTTCCCACTCCTCAAAGCTGAGGGGCCGGTTGTCGAGGGCGGAGGGCATGCGGAAGCCGTGTTCCACCAGGGTGGACTTACGGGCGCGGTCGCCGCGGTACATGCCGCCGATCTGCGGCACCGTCACGTGACTCTCGTCCACGATCAGGAGCCAGTCCTTGGGAAAGTAATCGAGCAGCGTCGGCGGCGGGTCCCCGGGGTTGCGGCCCGTGAGGTGGCGCGAGTAGTTCTCGATGCCCTGGCAGTAGCCGAGCTCCTCGAGCATCTCGAGGTCAAAGAGGGTGCGCTGGGAGAGGCGTTGGGCCTCGAGCAGGCGCATATTGGCGTTGAGCTCAGCCAGGCGTTCGCGAAGCTCCACCCGGATCGTCTCGATCGCTCGTTTGCGCCGATCGAGCGTCGTGACGTAGTGGCTCGCCGGGTAGAGGGTCACCCGGGGAAGCTTCTGAAGCTTGATTCCGCGCAGCGGGTCGACCTCGTGGATGGACTCGATCTCGTCACCAAAGAACTCGACGCGGATGGCGCGCTCTTCTTCGTAGGCCGGAAAGATCTCGACCACCTCGCCGCGGACCCTGAACGTGCCGCGGTGAAAATCCACGGCGTTTGGTTTGTTCTGGATCTCGACAAGCTTCTTGTGCATCTCCTGGCGGGGATACTCGCGGCCCTGCTCGAGATAGACCAGCATGCCCTCGTAGG
>DATJFU010000094.1:0-3522 GCA_035495495.1 Bdellovibrionota bacterium | reverse complement strand
ACGACCGGCCCGTCTTTGAGGCGGGGTTGGTCGATGCCGGCCGGGACTGGGTAGGCCAGGCCGAAGAGGCCCGGGCCGAGCTCTACTTTCGCGACGAGGCGGGCGCGCGCAAGGCCCGCGTCGAGTTGTCGCGCAGGTTTCCGGCTCTTGCCTTGAGCGAGCCCGAGCACCAGCAGGAACAGGACTGGAACGCCGTCTGGCGGGCCTCGTTCACCGGTATCGACGTCCCTCCATACTTTCGGGTGATCCCGCCGTGGAAGGCTGAGGAGGACGCGCTCCGTGCGTCCGGTAGAGCAGAAGGCGGCCCCGGCAGGAGACTCGTCATCAATCCGGGCGCCGGTTTCGGCACGGGCACCCACGAGACCACCCGCCTCTGTCTCATGTGCGTGGGGCTCGCCTGCACCGAGTGGGCCCAGACGCCGGGCGGGGTTTCGGCCCGGAGGGTCCTCGACTTTGGAAGCGGGTCCGGCATCCTCGCCGTTGCCGCCGCGAGCCGGGGGGCCACCGCCCACGGGGTCGAGATTGATCCCCTGGCCAATGACAACGCCACCGAGAACGCATCCCTCAACGACGTCTCGGAGCGTGTTCACTTCTGGCTCGCGCTCGAACCCGGTATCCACGACGGCCCGTACGACCTGGTCCTCGCCAATATCCTCAGGCCCGTCCTCATCGAGTTCTGCTCCGAGCTCACGGCCCGGGTTCGTCGGGAGGGCGGAGTCCTTGCCCTCTCCGGCCTCGTCGAACCGGACGTCGCGCCGGTGACCACCGTCTATCGCCAATCCTTTGCCTCCCGCGGGATTCGTTTCGCCGAAGAGGTTATGATGGATGGTGAATGGCGCTGCATCCGGTACAGAACGTTGCCGTAACTCGCCCCTCCTCCCTCGCCGCCGACGGCGTCGCGTTTGTCCGCACCTGCGCCGTCTGGACGTTCTCGATCACGTTCTGGACCCTCTACCTCACGGTCGAAGTGCTGACCCTCCGCCAGCTGCCTGACCGATGGTTTGTCGGCTGTGTCCGCTGGTGGGCCGCCCGCGCGTTGTGGCTCGTCGGCGCCAGGCTCGATTTTCCACTGGAGGATCCCATGGTCGAGCCCGAGGCCCGGGTGCTGATCTGCAATCACCAGAGCGGCCTCGATCTGCTCTGGGGAGGCCTCATCTGCCCCGCCCGGCCCCTGGCGATCGGCAAGAAAGAGCTGATCTGGATCCCGCTCGTGAACGTTCTCTGGTGGGCTTTGAGATTTATCCGCATCGACCGGAGCAACACGGCCAAGGCGCTCGAGGCCCTCGAGGGCGTGGCCGAAGAGGTGCGGACAAATCGGCGCACGCTCATCCTGGCTCCGGAGGGCACCCGTACGCGCGACGGTCGAATCGGTCCGTTCAAGAAGGGCGCGTTTCAGATCGCCCGCAAGGCGGGCGTAAAGATCCATCCGGTCGTGGTTCATGGCCCGTTTGCCTGCATGCCGAGGGGGTCGTTTCTCATGCGGGGAGGCTCCATGCGTCTCCGGTACCTCGAGCCCGTCGACGTCTCGGGGTGGAAGGACGAGGACCTGGAGGCCCAGATCGAAAAGGTGCGTCTGCGCATGATCGAGGTCCTGGTGGCCTTGGGCGGCCGGCCGTGAGGGCTGTGCTATACTATAGTAGATGAATCGGGGATTAATCTTCGCTGGGGTGGGGGTTCTTCTTTCTTCGGTCGCGCAGGCAGGGCCCATGCCCGGGGACGTGGGGGATACGGGTGGAACCTGTCCCATGCCCGAGGAGCTCCTTGAGCAGGTCTGCCGCGCCGGCGACGGTTTGGACCAGGTGAGCGGCACCCAGGCCGTGCAGTGGGATCGGCTCCGCGAGCCGCCCCGTCTCGAGCCCGACCGGTACATGCCCCAGGACATTTTTTGCCAACGGGACTGCACCGACGCCGCGAACCCGGCGTGCCGCTGGCGTCCCCGGTTTCCCGGCCGGCGAGTCGGCATGGTCGCGGTCATGAGCCATCTCTGCGACGGTCCGGGTGAGGCCAAGGCCTGCCTGCGCATCGGCCGCGAGCTCGCGGATCGCTGCAACCGCTTTGTGCAAGACAACATGGCGGTCTATCAGACGCGCTACTACCGAAATACGCCCGACCGTTCCATCGTCATGGACGAGGATCCCAACATGGATCGCTACGGTGCCCAGTACGGCACCTCCGGTCCCACCGGCATTTTCTTTGATATCCGGGACTGCGACCACATCCGGCGCCTGGGAGATCTAGCGGGGGCGGACAAGATGGGGCTCCAGTTTCCGCTCGATCATCAGCCGCCTGCCGCCGAACGCCACCGCAGGCTCGAAGCGGCCGTTCGCACGGTCCCAGGCCTGAACACCGTTCTCACGGGCGCCACGCCCGCGCCCGGCGAGCCTCCGCTCCCCGAGGGGGGGTGTCTCGGCCCCGGCCCCTCACTTGAAGACGGGTGGAATGCCCTCGAGACGCAGGAGCAGGGCGAGCACACTCAGTGGATCCACAACAACTGAGCTTCAGGGGTTGACCCGCGCCCAGGCGTGGAGAAAGCGTTCGGCCGAGGCACCGAGGCGCCGCGGAGTCCCCACCTGAGCGGCGGCCAGCGCCTTCCAGACGTCTCGGGCCTGGCTGATGTTCCAGAAACCCTTCTCATCCAGTGACGTGCCCGTCTTGCAGCCGTCGGACGGCGGCTCGAGGTGCGGGATTCCGCCCGAATAATCCGTGCCGAGCCCGATGGCGTCGCCGCCCACGACCTTGGCCGCCTCGGAGTACTGGCGCGCGAGCCGTTGGATTCCACCCGTGCAGCCTTCTTTCCAGGGCGGAGTATCGACGAGCATGTCCGGGCTGGGCATGAAGCCCATGAACCCGCCGGTCTGCGCCAGGTCCTGAAGCTGCGAATTCGAGATGCCCCGTTCGGCGCCCAGGTACTTTCGGAGCGCGGTGTGGGTGTAGAGCAGGGGCAGGCCGGCGTCGCGATGGAGGGCGACGAGCCGTTTCTGCGCCTCGTCCGACGCATGGGCCAGATCGATCCAGACGTGGCGCGAGATCAGGTTCTTGGCGAGCGCTTCGCCCTCGGAAGTCAGGCCCCGGGTGTTTCGCTTCACTCCGTTCTCACGGTTGCTGTCGAAAAGGCTGCGGAGCCAGGCGATGGGAGAAGCGAGCCCCATGATTCCCCGGAGAAACGCCACGCCACCGAAGTGGTCGTCGGTGAGGTGCAGAAGGTTGACGATGCGGATGCCGCGCTTGCCGATGAACTCGTCGAGGTCGGCCTCGGTCTCGAGCATGCCCGAGGCTCCTTCGAGCGCGAGGATCATCACGCGCTTGCCCGATTTAAAGGCCTGGAGGGCCTCCGAGCCCGAGCGCGCCAGAACCCAGCCGGGGTTCTCTTTGACGAATCTTTCGGCCAGGTCGGCCTGCCGCCGAACGGAGGCCCGCATGTCGCCGATCAGGGGGTGCACGTAGATGCAGGCCACGATGACCCCGATCTGGGAGTCGTTCAGGGTCTGGGGGTTGGCCATGGAGCCAAAGCGGTTCTTCCAC
>DATJFU010000093.1:0-6744 GCA_035495495.1 Bdellovibrionota bacterium | reverse complement strand
GGAGTAGGCTGCCATGCCGTGCGTCTTGTACTTGCGCGCCAGCTCGAACATCCCGAAGTTGAGCGCGTGAAAGCCGGCCAGGGTGACGAACTGGAACCTGTAGCCCATCGCACCGAGCTCGCGCTGGAACCTGGCGATGGTGACGTCGTCGAGGTTCTTCTTCCAGTTGAACGACGGTGAGCAGTTGTAGGCCAGGAGCTTGTTCGGGTACTGGCGGCGGACGTCATGGGGGTGCCCACTCTGATCGTGGCCCGGACCGACGCCCACTCCGCGGCCCTGATCACGAGCAACATCGACGAGCGCGACCAGCCCTTCTTGACCGGTGAGCGCACGCCCGAGGGTTACTTCCGGGTCCGCGACGGCTTAGAAGCCGCCATCGCCCGGGGTCTGGCCTACGCGCCCTACGCCGACATCGTGTGGTTTGAGACGTCCCACCCGGATCTCGATGAGGCCAAGCGCTTTGCCGAGGCTCTCCACAAGCAGTATCCAGGCAAGCTCCTGGCGTACAACTGCTCGCCGTCGTTCAACTGGAAGAAGAACCTCGACGACGACGCGATCTCGAGCTTTCAGTCGACGCTCGGGAGCCTGGGCTACAAGTACCAGTTCATCACCCTGGCCGGCTGGCACCTCATCAACCTGCACACCTTTGACCTGGCCCGTGCCTACAAGAACCAGGGCATGACCGCGTACGTCCGGTTGCAAGAAGCCGAGTTCCAGCGCGAGCGCCTGGGCTACACCGCCGCCCGCCACCAGCGGGAGGTCGGTACCGGCTACTTCGACACCGTGCTCATGACGATCACGGGGGGCGAAGCTTCTACGGCGGCCCTTTCGGGTTCGACCGAGGCCGCCCAGTTCACGGCCGGCGAACACGGCAAGCAGCCCGACCGGGCCGCCTGGACCGAGTCCGCCGAGGTCGACCACTCGACCATCTGGTCCCGCAGCTAATGCCGGAGCGGCTGCGGCCGCTCCTTAGTCCCTGAACTTCGCGAGTTCGACCGGTGACGTGAGTTCCTCCACGCTGAACGCGAGGGGGGACTCAAAGTCACGGGTGCGCACCGGGCATTTAGGCAGCTCGCACTTGGAGCAGTAGGCCCGCTGGCAGGGGTCGAGGTGGAACGCGATTTCTCCCTCGGCTCCGTAATCCTCCATGACCGAGGCCTCAAACCCGTCGGTCTCGCCGTGCGCTTTTTCGACGGACCAGAACTCCGGCACGACGAGGTGGGCGTCCACATGGTGGTACCCCCCCGAGCGGATCACCCGCACGTGATGGATGCGAATGATGCCGGGAAACCGGTGCTGGGTGAAAAGCCTGCCAAGGCGCTCGATCAACACGCGGTCCTCGGCGTCCAGGAGTCCGCCGGCCGACCGCCGTACGACACCGATGCCGTTCCACGCCAGCTGGGCTCCCACCAGGAGGGCCGCGGCGGGATCCAACCACAGGTGACCCGTCAGGTGCACGAGCGCCAGTCCGGCCAAGACCCCCACGGTCGTCCAAACGTCCGAGAGAACATGCTGCCCGCTCGCCTCCAGGGCCGACGAGTGGTGAGCGCGGCCGATCCGGCGCAGATGGAGACCCAGGGCCAAGTTCGCCAGGCCCGCGCCCGCGACGATGAAGAGGCCCACCTCCAGACGCTTGAGGACCACGCCTTCGAGGAGGGCCTGGACCGCTTCGAGGCAGATGAGAAGACCCGCGAGGCTGATGAGGCCGCCCTCAAAGGCGGCCGAGAAGAACTCCGCCTTGCCGTGCCCGTAGGGGTGATCTTCGTCGGCCGGCCGCGAGGCGTAGTGAACGACGATGAGAGCCACGGTCGCGGCCACCACGTTCACGATGCTCTCGAGGGCGTCCGAAAGAACGGCGTGCGAACCGGTCAGGCGAAACGCGATGTATTTTGCGATGAAAAGGAGAAGGCTGACGCCCAGGGAGATCCAGGAGGCCAGGCGCCGTTGCGACGAAACTTGGGCCTCTTTCATGGAGCTCATCCCAAAATCCTTTTGAGATTCTTCCATCATTTTGCAGTCTTGTAAATTCTTTTTTGCCGGGCAATTTGAGGACATGACACAAACTTTTCGTCCCGACGTTTACGCCATCGACTTCGGCACCAGCAACTCGCTGCTCGTCGCCGCCAACCGCAGCGAAGTGACTGAACCCATCCCCTTGGATCCGGCGGCCCCCGATCCGACCCTGTTCCGCACGCTCCTCTACTTTCCCCATCGGGATCTCTGCCTCTATGGATCCGAGGCGCTCCATGGGTACGTCGAGCACGAGATGCAGGGCCGCTTCATCCGGTCGGTCAAGAAGCACCTGCCGCTCCGAAGCTTCGTGGGTACCCACGTCGAGGACCGTCCTCTCAACCTGGAGGACATCATCGGCCTCTTTCTCAAGGAGATGAAATCCCGGGCCGATCGCCACTTCGGCGCCGACGTCAAACGCGTTCTGCTAGGGCGGCCCGCCAAGTTCGCGCCCAACGAAGCCGACGACCGCTACGCCGAGGCTAGGCTCCATCGCGCCGCCCGTCTCGCGGGCTTTACCCAAATCGATTTCTGCCCCGAACCCGTGGCCGCGGGCCGTGACTTTGCGGGCGAGCTCGACGCCGACCGGCTCGTCGTCGTGGGCGACTTCGGTGGCGGAACCTCCGATTACACCGTCATGCGCCTGGGACCCCGCGCGTTCGTGCCCGAAGACGTCCTCGCCGTCGGCGGAGTCAGCATCGCCGGCGACGCCCTCGATGGCGCCGTGATGCGCAACCGTGTCTCACGGCACTTCGGCTCCGAGGTCACCTACAAGGCGCTGATGGGCTCCAACGTGCTCACCATGCCCGCGTACCTGATGGAACGTCTCTGCTCGCCCGCCGACATCACCCTTCTGAACGAGCGGGACACGCTCGAGTTCTTTCGGCAGGTGCGGCAGGCCTCCCTCGGCCCCGAGGATCGGGCGGCCATGGACCGGCTCTTTACCTTGATCGAAGACCAGCTCGGCTTTTCGATTTTCGAGGCCATCGAGGCCACGAAGCGGGCGCTCTCGAGCAGCGACGCCGCCGAGCTCAGCTTTGACTACCCCGGCGCGGAGCTCCACGACCGAGTCACTCGCCCCGAGTTCGAGGACCACACGCACCGGGAGTGGAACCGGATCCTCGACTCCCTCGATTCCACCCTTGAGCAGGCCGGCGTCGAACCGGCGGACATCGACCTTGTCTGCCTCACGGGCGGCACGGCCAAGGTGCCGGTCATCGCACGCGGATTTCGTGAGCGATTTGGCGAGTCCAAGCTCCGGCAGTTCCGTAACTTTCACTCGGTGGTGGGGGGCCTGGGCGAGCGGGCGCGGGACCTGCTAAGCTCTGGCGGATGACTCCCCATCGACGCGCGCTCACCTGGCTCATGCTTTTGTTCGCCCTGATCCCGTCGGCCCGCGCGGCGGACGGAGGACTGATCGCGAGCCGGATCATGGCCCTCCTGAACGATCCGGCGCTCCGTGGAATCCAGATCAGCGCCGAGGTCAAATCCCTCACGCGGGACAAGGTCTTCTTTGAGCGCGGGTCGAACGTGGCGTTGATCCCGGCATCGTCGGTCAAGCTGCTCTCGGCGTACCTCGCCCTGAAGCGCCTCGGTCCCGATCACGTGTTCACCACCAAGGTTCTCCGCGACGCCGACGTGGCGGGCTCGACCCTCAAGGGCAACCTCTACCTCAGGGGCGCGGGCGATCCTTCGCTCGTCTCCGAGCGCATGTACATCCTGGCCGAGTCCGTGGCCCGCACGGGCCTGCGCAAAATCGAGGGCGATCTGGTCGTGGACGCGAGCGCGTACTCGGACGGGCATTTTCACGCCAACCGGCTCAAGACCGATTCTGACCGGCCTTTCAATGCTCCGACGAGCGCCGTGAGCTTCAACTACAACACGACGGCCGTGTACATGAGCCCAGGCCCAAAGCCGGGCTCACCGGTGCGGGTCACGGTCGAGCCGGACACCGGCTACGTCAGGGTCGTCAACCACGCGCGCACGGGCAAGGCGGGCTCAAAGAACACCCTGCAGGCCTCGCGCGAGGGGCTTGGAGAAGGCAAGGGCGACGAGGTCATCATCAACGGATCCCTCGCGGCCGGCGAAAACGAGAAGCTGCGTTACTTCAACGTCACGGACCCCGAGACCTACGCCGGCATGGCCCTGCGCTTTTACCTCAAGAAAGAGGGAGTCACGTTTGGGCCCAGATCCAGGGTCCGTCTCTCGACCGCGCCGCCTGATACGCCCGTGGTCGCCGAGGTCGACAGCCTGCCGGTGCGCGAGATCGTGACCCTCATGAACAAATATTCCAACAACTTCATAGCCGAAGCCCTCGTCAAGGCGGTGGGCGGGCTGCAGAGCGGTTATCCCACGAGCTTGGATCAGGGCATGAAGGCGCTCGTCTCCGAGGCCCAGCAGCTGGGTCTCCAGGGAGGCGGCTTTACCCTCACCTCCCCTTCCGGCCTCAACCGCGAAAACCACATGAGCGCGGCCCATTTCATGACCCTCCTGACCGCGGCGTGGAAGGACCTGGGAGTGATGCCCGAACTCGTCGCCTCGCTCCCGATCGCGGGCAAGGACGGCACGCTTGAGCGCCGCGCGGCCGAGGACCTGGGCCAGGCCGAGGGCCGCGCCCGGGCCAAGACCGGCACCTTGGACGGCGTGTCCGCCCTCGCGGGCCTGATCCAGGCCGGTGACGGCGAGGTCCTCGCCTACGCGCTTCTGCTCAACACGGAGGGCGCGCCGGATCTGCGGCCCTGGCAGAACCGGTTTCTACGGCTCGTCGCCCAGTAGAAAAGACCGCCCCCATTATTGTTGACAAAAACCATCCACTTTGAGAAAGGAGGCCTTCTCTGGTGAGAGGTCCCTGGTGTAAGGCCGGCAATAGAGGTGTCTCCGCATGCGTCTCAAGAGCTTGGCGATTCTTTTGGCCCTGTCCGCTTCGACCACCGTCCTGGCGGGTGGAAAGAAGGCGCCCCCGCATCCGATCTTTGACGCCGTGGCACCCATCAATGCGCCTCCCGACGTGACCTCAAACCCCTGGTTCACCCCGGGCTTTGACATCCAGTTGTCCCAGTTCACCGGCCAACCCATCACCTACGGCAACGACGTCAAACTGCTCGTCACCGGCAAGGAGATCTACCCGGAGATCCTCGAGCGCATCAAGAACGCCCACGAAACGATCGATTTTCAGAACTACCTCTGGCGCGACGACGAGTCGGGACTCGCCGTGGCCCATGCCCTCGCCGACGCCGCCACCCGGGGCGTGCGCGTCCGTCTCATCATGGACTGGACCAACGCCTTCAAGCACGACCAGGCCTACAAGATCATGGCCGATGCGGGCATCGAGAACCTGGTCTACAACCAGGCCTTCTGGGGCATCGGCGACGTCAACAAGCGCCTGCACGAAAAGCTCATGATCATGGACGGCTCCGTCTCTCTCCAGGGCGGCGTCAACATGGCCAACGAGTACCTCATCGACACCGAGAAAGAGCGCCTCTGGCAGGACCTGATGTTCGAGATGCGCGGGCCCATCGTCGCGCAGATGCAAAAGCGCTACGACTACGTGTGGAACTGGATGGCCACGCTGGACTTCCGCGCGCGCATGCACGCCGCGCAGACCTACGGCGGCGCCGGCTCCGTGTTCAAGCAGTACACGATTTATCACGACCCCACGCCGACCTCGAGCGCGCCGGCTCCGGGCGCAAGCTCGCGGGCGATCCTTCAGCACCAGCAGCCGTATCTGTACGCGGGCCAGGGCGATGTCTACGCCGACATGTACGCGGGCATCATCGATCAAGCCAAAGAGCGCCTGATCCTTTACGTGCCTTACCTGGCACCGAACCCGACCTTCTTCAACGCGATCATCCGCGCCGCCCGCGACCGTCACGTGGATACGACCCTGATCACCAACTCGGCGCAGACCAACGACATGGCCTTTATCCTGGTGAACGCGGCCCTCGGCCACTACTCCAAACTCATGAAGGTCGGCGTCAAGATCTACGAGCGGACCGAGAGCACGCTCCACGCCAAGGCGATCCTGGTGGACCGCAAGGCCCTGACCGTCGGCTCGCACAACTTCACCCACCGCAGCTTCCACGAAAACGGCGAAGCCAACGTGATGACCGACGATCCCCAGGCGATCGCGCGGTTTGAGCAGATGTTCAACGAGAACATCTCGTCGTTTCAGCAGGTGACGCCCCAGGACCTCAAGAACCGCATCGACTCGCTCACCGAGCAAGTGGGTCTCGTCGTCGGCCGCTGGCTCGAGGACCTGTTCTAGGCCGTTAAAAAGGGCCTGTTGAAGCCCTGAACACCTCGGCAACTGCTGGCCACCTGCGGGCAGGTTGATACGCCGGCCATTTCTTAGACAGTCCCTGTTTTCATGGGAATTTCGGCCCCCCCGTGGGCTGGCACCCGCATTGCTCTAGTACCCCCCCGTAGGAAAGGAAGCGGCTTTCGTTGCAGCCGCTCTGTGGAACGTATGCTGAATCGCAAACCCCTCTGGATCGTATCCCTTTCGGCCATCGCCATCACCCTCACCGCCTGCGGCGTCACCAACGGGCATGCCCTCGGCGACGGGAGCGCGGGCGACGGCATCCGCAACCTGACGGGCGGAAGCACGAGCGGCGGTAGCGGCGGCACCGGCGGCACCGGCGGGACCGGCGGCACGGGCGATACCGGCGGCACGGGCGATACCGGCGGCACGGGCGATACCGGCGGCACGGGCGATACCGGCGGCACGGGCGATAC
>DATJFU010000092.1:0-4426 GCA_035495495.1 Bdellovibrionota bacterium | reverse complement strand
CCTTTTGATTTCCACCCCAGCTTTTTCAGAAGACCCCACGGCAACGGCCAAGTGCCGTCTCAAGGATTGGAGCGGCGTCGAGCAGACTGCCGCGACGGTGGTCCGGACCGTGGACGGGGATACGGCCCACGTGAAGGTGGACGGCGCCGAATACGCGGTGCGGTTTCTCACCATCGACACCCCGGAGACCCATTACAACGGCATGAGCCAAGGTACCTGGGGTGAACAGGCGGCCGCGCACCTCAAGGCCCTGCTCCCGGTGGGTGCGCCCGTGACCCTCGAGTTCGAGGATGAACCCTGCGACTCCTATGGCCGGATGCTGGCCCACGTGTGGCGGGGCTCGCGCGACATCAACTGGCAGATGGTCCAAGACGGCATGGCCGTGAACTACTGCATCTTTCCGAACGTGCGTCACTGCGAGGACTACGGCGACAGCGCGCAGATCAACGCCGACCACCACCTGGGCATCTTCAGCGACCCGAGCCTCCAGATTCCGTACGTGTGGCGCCGCGAGATGAGCCACCGGCCGGAGGACCGCTGGGTGGGTAACCTCAAGACGCATGAGGCGTTCGCGCCCGGTAACCTCGACAGCGTGCCCGTGGGCGCGCGGATCTTCTTCTCCAAAGACGAAGAAGCGGTCCCGCCGTCCTACGAGATCATTCCGAATCCGTGATTTCCGTCTGACGGGGCGGGTTGGGCTTGGCGACGAACGCCTGGCAATCCATCCCCGAGCTCTGGTGCACCACCTGGGACGGGGGGGCGGCCGACTTGAACCCGTGCGCGCGGCAGCCATGGGCCAGGGGCGCCTCCCAGGTCACGTAGTAGAACTTGCACTTCATGCATGCGGGCCGGTCGCTCACCGCTCCACTTTAGCACGCTGAAGGGGGAGGCGGATCCAGTCGCCCCAGGCCAGGCCCAGGCCCACGAGCGGGACCGCCGCCAGGAGGTCCGCGACGTAGTGGTATCTGAGAAACAGTGTCGCCGCCGTCACCGGGATGGCGGCCCCGAGCGCCCAGCGTCCGTAGGACGGCGTCAGTTTCCATGCATAGAGCCCCGTGACCCAGCTCATGGCCGTGTGCCCGCTCGGAAAACAGTCCTCCACCGTCGTCTGCCGCGCGTGGATGAAGTCCCGGAGCGCGGGCGTGACCCAAAACCCCTGTAGGGGATGGGTGTAATGGGAGGCAAAGACGAACTGGGGTCCGACGGCGGGTACCAGGATGTAGCCGAGAAAGTTGACGAGGTAGCAGCCCACCCAGGCCTGCATGAACGCCTTGAGCTCAGCGAGGGAGACGTGCGAGCGGTCCTGCACCCATCTGAATCCCAGGATCAGAAACAGAAGGTAGCCCCACACGTAGTACGAGAAATAGGCCAGCTGCAGAAACTCCGTGGCCACGCGGCCCAATAACGTCTGGGGTCCCCACCAGCTACTCGAGTCCAGCCAGAATGAGATCTGCCCGTCCGGAAACAGCCACCCGAGCAGGGAGCGGTCCACGCCCATGAGCGCGTCGTCGCGGTGGGTGAGGCCAAAGGCCGAGATGACCTCTCCCGTCCGCGAGTAGAAGACGGGCACGAGCGCCGCGAGAAAGACGATCTCGAGATCGTGCAGGGTTCGGGTCGCGCGCGAGGTGGGATCCTGGGCTCGCTGTCGCACCAGCGCCACGTGCGTGGCGGCGACCAAGAGACCCAGCATAAGGGGCAGGGCCATGGCGTGGATACCCGCGCCTGCCGCGTAGAGCAGGCCCATTATTGCCGCCGTTAAGACGAGAGCCAGTTGCCGCCGATCCGTCATATGTGAAGGTGTTGTTCAGCATAGCATCCGTTCTCGCGGTGCTCGTCGGCCCGGCAGCTTTTGCCGAGTCACCGGCGCCCGAGGCGACACAGGTCGGTCCGCAGCCGGATCCGTGTCCGGTCGAATCCGATCTGGTCTGGTGGTCCGAAGGCGGGTTCACCTCGTGCGTCCGATTTCTACTCAACCAGCCGGGCGCCGTGGTCGATCGCCGTGACGCCCGAGGCAAGACCGCGCTCGCCGCGGCCGCGGGAGCGGGCCAGCTCGAGGTGGTCAAGCTTCTGCTCGCCCATGGCGCGCGCGTGGATGGCGCGGGCGCGGACGGCCGCACGGCCCTGCACGGCGCCGCCGAAAGGGGTGATCTGCCGCTCGTGCGCACCCTCCTGGGCGCGGGAGCCAACGCGGCGGCCGTGGACTCAAACGGCGACACGCCGGCGCATCTCGCCGCGCGCGCGAGCCACGCCGGCGCCCTCGAGGTGCTGCTCGAGTCGCGCAAGGCCGGAGCCAAGATCCGCAACGCCGAGGGCCGCACCGCCCTCCACGATGCCGTCGCGGCCGGGGACGCGGAGTCGACCCGGATCCTATTCGAGAACGGCGCCGACGCGCGGACCCTGGACGGCTCGGGCCACGGCATGGTCTATCTCGCGGCGCGCTCCGGACAGCTCGACATTCTTTCTGTGGTCCTCGCCCGGGGCGCGGCACCGGACATCGTCGACCACACGGGCTTCACGCCCCTCATGACCCTCGCCCGCAACGGCAACACCGAGGGAGTGCGCCTGCTCCTCAAGCAGCGTGGCATCCAGCTCAACCGCCGTGACCCGGCCGGCGTGACCGCTCTGGCCTCGGCGGCCATGGGCGGCCACCTCGGAGTCGCGCGCCTGCTGCTCGACAACGGCGCCGATCCCCGCATCGCCGCCAAGACCGGATGGACGCCCCTGCACTGGGCCGCCGCGCGCGGACTGGATGCGATGGTCCGCCTGCTTCTGGCCTCGGGGGCCGACCCCGGCGTACGGGCCTCCGACGGCCGCACGCCCCTCGCCCTCGCGCACGAAAAAGGCGACGAGACGGTGGTGAGGACGCTGGAGATCTCCGGCGGTCACGTGGAGCCCCTGCACCAGTCGGGCGGGCTCAAGACGCAACGTTAGTCGCGGCGTTTGATGCTTCTGAGCGCGTCGGTCGTCGAGACGCGCGGCTCGTAGCCAAAGTCGCGCCTGAAGCTCTCGTCGGAGACGACGGTGGGGTACCGAAAGTACTCGACCAGGTGCCGGGGCAAGAACGTGCGGCCGAGGCGGTTCCAGATGTTCACGAGTGAGTAAACCACCGGGGGTGGAACCGGTACGGCCACCGATCCCACGAGCTCGATGGCCTTGGAGTAGGGTACCGCCCCTTCGCCCGCGACGTTGTAGATGCCGCTCTTCTCGCCTTTGAGGCAGAGCATGAGGGCGCGGGCGATGTCCTCTTCGTGGATGAACTGCAGAAGCGGATCGTAGCCCATGAGCATGGGGCAGACGTCCCCGCGCAGGATCTGGGTCATGGCGTTGCGGATACGCCGGCCCACGACGTTCACGGGGCGCAGAATCACCGTGCGGACCTTGTCGTGGTGCTGCCAGAGAAAGGTCGTGGCGGTGTAGTCGAGCTCGACCGCGTCCACGAGTTCCGGAAACATCTGGCTCGCGCGCAGGGGCTCGGTCTCGCGGATATGGATGTGATTGTGCTTGTGCGCGCCGTACACGTGATAGGTGCTGAACACGATTAGATGCTTGACCTTGTGCTTGAGGCCGAGCTCCAGGAGGTTGCGCGTGCCGATGACGTTGGTCTGAAAACGCATGGATCGTGGCCCGTCGTCGGACGACCGCACGCGGCCCAGATGCAACATGGCGTGAAACGGATTGCGCCTGAAGATCTCGGCCATCCTCCGGTGCGTGTACTCGACCTGGTGAAACACGCCCGGAAAGTTGCGGCCCGCCGGCATGGGGCGTGGATCGACGCCCACGAGCCGGTAGTCGTCGGTGAGCAGGTCCACGAGGATACTCGCGAGACCGCCCGATGCGCCGGTGATCAAAATGGACGGCCGCTGGTCAGGCATGGGTCACCGAGCCGCCTTCGAGAAGATCGCCGATCCACGGAGGCGCAGGCCCAGGTCGATCTCGGCCTTGAGCGCGTCCTTGACGTGGTTGACCATGCGCTGGATCTCGGGATCCGGGGCGTCGGGGTCGCCTTCAAAACGGATGGGCTCGCCAAAGCGGATCGTCACCTTGGTCGGCAGCGGGATCGCGCCCAAGGGACCCAGGAGCGGAAAGAACGGAGTCACCGGCGCGTAGGGCATGCCAAACAGCTTGGCCAGGGGCTTGATGTTGTAGATGCCCGGGTACATCTCCTCGCAGCCGATGACGGCGGCGGGGACGATGGGGGTCTTGGTCTCGAGGGCGAGGCGCACGAAGCCGGTGCCAAAGCGCTGCAGCTGATACCGCTTGGGAAACAGCTTGCCCGACCCGCGCGTGCCCTCCGGAAACACCATGACCGCTTCGTCGTTGTTGAGCAGGTCGCGCGCGTTCTGCGGATCGCCGACCACCTGGCCGATGCGGGTAAAGAGGGTGTTGATAAAAGGCAGCGAAGGCGCCCAGCGTTCGATCATGCCCC
>DATJFU010000091.1:0-8914 GCA_035495495.1 Bdellovibrionota bacterium | reverse complement strand
CCAGGCCCCAGACCGGATGAAAGAGGCTGCGGAGCAAGACGAGGGCCGTGCCCAGACCCGCCGCCGCGCGCGAACCCGTGAGCGCGAGCGTCCAGGCGAGAAGGGCCGCCGCCGGCAGCTCGTAGAAGACGAGGCGCTCGTGGAGGAGCACCTCCGGATGGACGAGGATGAGTGCGCCCGCGATCCATGCCGCCCGCCGGCCGGCGCCCAGCCGCCGCGCCAGTGCGCGGGTCGCGAGACCCAGCGCCAGGCCGGCCAGGTTGTGAAAGAGGGCGAGAAAAAAAGAGGCCCAGGCGCCGGGCAGCCAGGCGGCGATCAGTAGCACGAGCGCGTAGACCGGGGGTTGGCCGTGCAGGGCGGCCAGGGTCGCGAGCGGTTCGCGGCGGAGCCAGAGGGGATCCGGAAAATGCCAGAACGAGGTGAGAAACGAGTCCTCGAATCCGGCGCCCGCGAGGACGAGCGCGAGTTGGGCCAAGAGATGGACCCAAAGAAGGCCAGCGGTGCCCTTCACCTATTTGAACCGAAGCCGCGGAGAAAGATCGACAGAAAGCGCTCCATCGGAATCTTCTGGGCGTCGGCCCTCGGGATCCACCCGGAGGTCCACTCGGGCGTGAGAAATGGGAGCAGCGCCTCGGGGTCGCGGGAGAGCGCGTGAAACGGCACTCCGTTTCCGCTGCCAAATCCGCTCACGGTGCGCAGGGGCTGGTGGTCGCCGAAGATGAGGACCAGGGCCCCGTCATCCACCCGCCGAGTGATGTAGTCCTGCAAGGTCTTGAGCTCGTACTTGATCGAGGCCACGTAGCCCAGGGAGCTGAACATCAGGTAATGGTCCACGTGGGCGCCCTGATAGACGTGTCCGCGGTCGTCGATGCGCGAGAGGTCCGAAAAATACTGGGGGACCTGGGCAAAGGGCGCGTGGCTGCTGATCCCCACGAATTCGGCGAAGAAGGGCTTCTTGTCCTTGCGCCACTGCGACAGGTACTGGCGATCAGTCATCTCGAGCGAGTACTGATCCGGCGCCGTGGCCCAGTCCAGGGCGGGCCCCTCGTATCCCAGGCCCGGCAGAAAGAGGGACTCGTCGAACCTGAAGAACGCCTTGCCCTCGGGCCAGGCCGTGCGCGTGCCAGGGCGCACCTCGAGGGTGCGGTAGCCCGCGGCCGCGAAGTGCCGCGAGAGGCAGGGAACATCCGAGCTCAGGAGGTCGTTGAACGCCCGGTTGTCCTGCACCTTGAGGCCGCAAGAGAAAGTGCTCTCGGCCATCCAGGATCCGTTGGTGTGGACCGGCGAGAGAAGGTACCCCGAGCGCATCGAGAACCCGGCCGCGCGGATCGCGCCCTCGAGCGCGTCGACCTGCGGCTGCAGCTCGGCGCGGTGCCGCTCGTCCGTGTAGGCCGTTTCTCCGTACGACTCGATCACAAAGAGGTACACGTTGCGGCCGCGAAGTCCCTTGAGTGGAACGGCGGACAGTGGCGGCACGTCCCGGCGTGCGGCGTGCGCCCTGAACTGAAAGCGCGTGTCTTGAAACACGGGCACGAGCTGCGCCGAGAACTCATCCATCACGGCGTGCTCATGAAAGAAGGACCAGAACTTCTCTCCCGTATGGCGCCAGTGGAGGGTGGCGCCGGCGAAGAGGGCCAGCACCGAGGCCCCGAAGGCCCAACGGTGCGAGGGGCGCTCCAGGAACCCGGCCGCGCCCGTCACGGCCCGAAGAAAAACGAAATAAACGAGGATCAGGATTCCGAGCAGCGCCAGGAGACCCAGCACGACAAAGAGCGTGGGAAACGAGTCGAGGGCAAAGGAGACGAGGTTGTCGGCCAGCGGCAGGTCCGCCGCCATCGAGAACGGACGGCCGAGGATGACCTCGCTCGCGATCTGACAGGTCTCAAAAAGAAAGAGGCCGCAAAGGGCGCCGGCGACGGAGGATCGGGCGAGCTTGCCGGGGCCGCCGGGGCGCAGCCAGAGAAGCGAGAGGACCAGAAACGCCAGAAGCACTTCGACGCTCGGCTGCACCAGGGGCAACCACTCGCGCTGGGAGTAGGCGGCGTAGCCTTTGAGCGCGACGTTGAGCGCGATCCAGAGACCCGCGAAGCGGAGAACGGGTCCGGCGGCGCGCCTGAGGTGGAGTCCGGGATTTAGTTCCATTTCAGGGCCCTGAAATCCGGCGTGAAGGAGTAGACGATCATGCCGGCCGCTACGGCTCCGAGAAGGCCGCGGAGGATCAGGGGCAAGACCGGCGCCTGCGCGGCCACGAGCAGCGCCACGCTGACCGCGCAAAGCACCTTGGCCTTGGGCCGGGATGGAACGTCGGGTTGGCCCTTGCCCACCATCGACTCGGTGATCACAAAGGCGTACCGCACCACGCCCGGCACCAGGATGAGCGGAAACACTCCCCCGAACCGCTGGGCGCAGAGAGAAAGGACGAGCATCAGAAACGCATCGGCTTCCATGTCCAGCTTAGCCCCCCGCGCCGTCGGGCCTTGACGCCTTGCGACAAGACCGTCGACGAGGTCGGAGATCGCGGCGAGCGTGGCCAGAAAAAAGGCCACCCAGCCCGCGGAGGGCTCGAGCCAGTACACAGCCACCACTGAAAGGGCCAAGAAGATCCGGGCGATACTGATCCGATCTGCCGCCCAAAACGGCTCCCGGGATTGAATCAGGAGCGCAAAGAACGAGAGGGTGACCAAGGAGAGTCCCAGGGCACTCAACCAAAGGAATTGGAGGGCGTCCTGCACCGCGACGAAGATGGGCACCAGCATCAGGCAAAGGATGGAATGCAAGAGAGTCCAGCGATCTTGTTTCATGCCGAAATCTTCCCCTCCGATACCCCAAACTATGTAAGATGCGGCCCTTTCGGTCAACGCAAGGGGGAACTGCATGGAATGGGCACAATTCGAAGAGCCGACCACGGGCCGTCTCTCGCCCCTCGGTGACGTTCCCGAGGCCACCTGGGGATTTCTGCTCCAGATGCGGCGCAGGCTCGAAGAGGGCGTGAACGAATTCCACTACGCGCCCCAAGCCTTTGGCTTCGCGGTCCCCGCGGAGGACCCCTACCAAGAGTTTTTGCCGGCCCTGCTCCGCGACGCCGAGGACGCGGGCTTTGCCCCAGAAGAACTCACGGCGCTCCGTCTTTATCTTCCGGTCGTCATCGGCGCGCACCTGGCCAAGCGCCAGCGCAAGGTGTTCGTGGTGGCCCACCTGGCCCAGAGCCTGGATGGCCGCATCGCGACGCGCACCGGGCACTCACGCTGGATCAGCAACTCGGCCAACCTCATGCACGTGCATCGGCTGCGCGCCCTCGTGGACGCCGTGCTCGTGGGCCGCGGCACGGCCGAGCGCGATCGCCCGCAGCTCACCGTGCGCCACGTGGCGGGCCGCAATCCCGGCCGCGTCTCGGTCTCGGGGGCTTGCCCGGGTGGAACCGAACTCTTCTCCGGCAAAGGCGAGGACCTCTGCTACCACGGCGGCGAGGCCTGCGGACTCGAGGGCCATCGCGTGCTCAGTCAGGACGGCGAGGTCGAACCCGGGGCGCTGCTCAAGGATCTCGCGTCGCGCGGCTGGCACTCGCTCCTGGTCGAAGGCGGCGGTGGAACCGTCTCGCGCTTCATCAGCCAGGGGTGTTGGGACCGCCTGCAATTGCACATCGCCCCCGTGATCCTGGGCGAAGGCGTGCCCGGCCTGCGCTTGCCGTCGGTCGACACCGTCGAGCAAGCTCCCCGCGTCTCCATGACCGCCTACGATCTCGACGGAGAGGTTCTGATCGAATGCCGCCGCAAGTCCGCGTGGCGAATGAACTGACCTCCGGCCCCGCCCTTTGGTGGGAGGCTCCGGGCCGCGCGGTTCTCCGCGCGCCCGAAGGGTCTCCGTCGATCGCGCAAGACCGCGTCTGGATCGAATCGTGTTTCGGCGCCGTGAGCGCGGGCACCGAGCGCCTAGTGGGCGCCGGGCGCGTGCCGGCATCCCTCCAATCCTCCATGGCCTGTCCGCACATGGACGGGCGTTTTCCGTTTCCGGTCAAGTACGGCTACTCCGTAGCGGGGCGCGTGGCCGCCGGGCCCGGCGCCGGCTCGAGCGTGTTCGCGCTCCATCCCCACCAGTCGCGGTTCTCGATGCCCGCGGGTGAGCTCAAGGCGGTGCCCGCGAACGTGCCCTTGTCGCGCGCGCCCCTGTATCCGTTCGTCGAAACGGCGCTCAATGCGATCTGGGATGCCGAGATCAGGCCCGGCGAGCGCGTGGCGGTGGTCGGCGGCGGCGGAGTCGGGGGCGCGGTGGCGTATCTGGCGTCGCGGATCGCGGGCGTGAACGTGACTTTGGCCGAGCCCGAGTCCGAGCGCGCGCGAGTTCTCGAGAAGGTGGGGCTGCGGGAGGCGGCCGCGAGCGCCGCGGATCTCCCGTCCGATGCCTATGACCTGGTCTTTCACTGCACGGGGCAGCCCGCGGTTCTGCCCCACGCGATCCGCGCCTGCGGGGCTCAGGGCCGGGTCGTGGAACTCAGCTGGTACGGCGATCGAGTGGTGGAGTTGAAACTGGGTCTGGATTTTCACCACGGCCGCAAGCGGATCATCTCGTCCCAGGTGGGCGCCGTCTCGCCGGCAGCCGGACCGCGGTGGAATTCCGAGCGGCGCACGCAGGCGGTCATGGGCCTTCTCGCGGACCCCGCCTGGGACGCGTTCTTCACCCATGAGGTGGCCTTTGTCGAGCTGCCGTCGTTTCTAGAATCCCTCGTGGCCGACGGTTACCGCGGCCTCGTGTGTCGAGTGAGGTATTGAATGTTCAGCGTGACCGTTAAGAACCATTTCATGATCGCCCACAGCTTCAAGGGTGAGGTCTTTGGACCCGCTCAAGGGCTCCACGGCGCGACCTACGAGGTCGAGACCGAGTATCTCAGGCCCGCCCTCGACGGGGACGGTCTCGTGATCGACATGGGCCTCGCGCACAAGGTGCTGGCCGAGGCCTTGGCGCCCCTGAACTACAAGAATCTGGACGAGCTCGAGGAGTTTCGCGGCAAGAACACGACGACCGAGTTTCTCGCCCACTACCTGCAGGGCTGGATCGCACGGAACGTCTCCGGCTTCTTCAGGGGTGAGCTCAAGGTCACCCTGCGCGAGAGCCACGTGGCCTGGGCCTCGTACCTCGGGCCCGTATGAAGATCCTTCAGCCTCCCCATGCCCACGGCATCACGGGGGGCTTTCTCTTCAATCGCCGCCTGGCGGACGCGTCGAAAGGAGCCATCACCGTCGAGACGGTGGAGGGGCCCGCGCTCGCATCCGCCCTGCAGCGGGCGAGTCGCGAGCCGCGTTTTCTGGACAGTCTCTTTCTCCGGGACCCGCGTACGGTTTCGGCCCTGGAGGCCCTCGCGCCCAGGTCCTGGCGGGGAGTGGGGTGGCTCTTGCACTCGGCGCCGACCGCTCGCACTTTGGAACGCGCGGCTTTCAGGGTGGTCCCCGGCGAGTGGATGGCCCGCCACCTTCGCGGCGCCGGAGTCCGCAAGGAGATCACCGTTCTCGTGCCGGGCGTGGATCGGGCATTTGTGCGGGTCCGAGAACGGCGGATCGCGCGTCCAACGACCGAGGCGCCCAGGCTGCTCACCGTGGCCAACGCGCATCCCGGCAAAGGCCTCATCGAGGGTTTGAGGGCGCTCGCGGCACTCCCCACGCCGTGGCGTTGGGCCATCGCCGGGTCCTGGGAGACGGAGCCGGACTACGCGCGTGCCTTTGAGGCCGAAGCGCGTGCGTTGGGAGTCCACGACCGGATCGAACGGCTCGGCACCGTCGCCCCAGACGTGATTCTGCGCGAACTCTCGTCGGCGGATGTCTTTCTGCTCCCGTCCCGGTTCGAGAATCAGAGTCTCGCCGTCCTCGAGGCGGTCGCCGCCGGGGTTCCGATCCTCACGACCCGCACGGGCGAAAACGCGACGTGGGTCTTGGATCACCTCACGGGCCGGCTCGTCGATGCGGGAGCCGGGATGGAAGACGAGCTCCGCGCCGCCGTCGGCGAGATTCTGGCCGATCCGGTGACGCTCGGCCGCTACGAGCGCAATTCGGCGCGCGCACCGGTCCCGGTGGGAACCTGGGAGCAGGCGGCTCAAGCATGGATCGATCGGTTCAGCCCAGGAGATCGGCGAGCTCGTCGAGCCGATGGCTCATCCGCTTCCACTTAGTGCTCAAGTAGCGCTGGTTCGCCGAGTTCACCGGCGCCAGCATGCGGATCTCGGAGGCTACGTCGACACCCGCCTCACGCAGGGCGCGCACCTTGTCCGGATTGTTGGTGGCCAGGCGAACCCGCGTGACCCCCTCCGCCTTGAGGATCTCGGCGGCGGCGCCAAAGTCCCTGAGATCCGCGCCAAAGCCTAGCGCGTGATTGGCATCCACGGTGTCGCGGCCCTCAGCCTGCAGCGCATAGGCCTGGATCTTGTTGCCGAGGCCGATTCCACGGCCCTCCTGGCGGAGGTACACGACGGCGCCGCGTCCTTCTTTCTGAATTTTCTCGAGCGCGCCTCTGAGCTGATGGCCACAGTCACAGAGCTGGGACCCCAAGGCCTCACCGGTCAGGCACTCCGAATGGATCCGGACAAAAGGAGGTTCGCCCGTGAGGAGGTCGCCGAGAGAGATGAGCAGTGCCTCACGCTCAGCCGTGGCCGTCGGCCGCTCGGCGCGCGCGGTGTCGACACGGTACACGGTCAGGTCAAAGGTGCCCTGTTCGGTGGGGACTGAGGCGTGGGAATATCGCGAGACTGAAATCATGGAGGCCCGATCTGAACATGATCGGGCCCCCGATTCAAGGACGCGCTACGCGCGCCCGGCAGACTATGGGTTGCTGAGCCGCACGGTGATCTTCTCGATCTCCTGCGCCGGCTTGACCTGCCCGTTCCAGAGCTCGATCCGCGTCAGGTTACGGATCTCGTAAGCGTCCTGGGGGCTCTTGATCACAAAGTTTTTGACCTCATCGGCGGGGATGGCACCCACGTTCTTGATGATGAGGGACTGGACCTGGCGGATGTCCAGGTTGGGGTAGTCGGCCAGGCGGCCGGTCCCCGAGATTTCGCCGGCCTTGATGGCGCCCGCGTATGCGATGGCCAGAATGCCCGCCACGGGGCCAAGAACCGCCCAAATACGTCCGAGAGTCTTTTTCATGAGCGAACTCCTTCTGCGGGATAGTCCCGGAAGTCGAGGGTGTCGACCGCGCCCACGAACATGAGTGGGATTTGGCCGGGGTGGGTGTCGAGGGTTTCGAGGATACGGCGAGAAGCTTCGTCCAAGATGGCCTTCACCTTGCGAGCGCCTTCGGCGCTCACGGACTCCGAGACGGACCGGAGCATGCTGGGGCCTCCCCGCATGGCGTTGCGGGGTTTGTGGAATTGCGCAATCAGCTGACTGGCGTGGGACCTGAGCAGGTCGGCGTCGGTGATGCTGAAGTGGCGGCTGTGGCAGAAAAGTGTTCCGTCGGCCTTCTCGCCGATGAGCTCGGCGGCAACCAGGCCGTCGAGGCGAACGCGGCCCATCTCGCCGAGCCAGGATTCCACATCGCGCCGGGTGACCGGATCCGAGTGGCTGACCCGCTTGAAGATGACGTAGGCCGTGAAGTCGCGGAGCGCTTCGTTCAGCACCGGCGAGGCGTTGGACTGGCGCGCTTGCGCGCGCGCCAGGAACGGAAAGCTCTGTTTCAAGAAAGAGGCGATACCCCCAGAGAACCTCTCGCAGAGGCCGGGAATTGTGGTCTCACCGCTCAGAAAGCTGAGCAGGCGGACCACGGTATCGGGATTGGGCGTGCTGCCCTGACGATTGTAGATGCGGCGAAGAGTGGTCTCGGCGACGCCGCTATCGCGCGAGAGCATGAGAAGATTGCGGACCGGATTGCCGGCCAGGTAGAGGTCGATCTGCTCCCGGAGGCCCGTAAGGAGCGCCTCCCGGAGGGGATCAGTTGCTGCGCTAGCTGTGGTGGCGACGACGTCCATCTCTGTCCCTCCAAAGGACGGATGCGCACTTGTGCAGGTCCGGTGCCAACGCGAACGTCCTCTATTAAAGAGATGGGCGTGAACGGTGTCATTGAGGCACCTGGCTTCTTCAGGGGCGGTGACTTGGCGCCACCATGGCGGGAAAACCGCCACCGTGGCGGAAATACTCACGATAACAATAAGTTACGTCTAGATTCCACCCCGTGACTGCGATACGCCAAGTGCATGGGCCTGGAACGATGGAACCCACTTCGATCCCGAGACGACGACGCCGGCGGAGCCGGGGGACTGCCTGTGTTCTCCTGTCTCCAAGCCGCGGCGTTAGAAGCCCATGCCTCCGTGGACATCGCCCTTTTCACCGAGGGTGGCGCCACGGAGGCCATTTCACAAACCCCCTCTGACCCCCTACCTCTGGAAACCGAACCCCTGCGCGCCGCTCTCCGAGAACTCTTGGTGATGTGCGCGCAGGGGCTTCCGGCCGCCGCCGAGGGGCTGACCGTGCGCTTGAGCCGGCACCCCGTGACCGGCGCCGCGCGGGTGGAGATCCGCACTCCCGCCGAGGACCCTGCTTTGGTTGAGCAGGCCCGGGTGTTGGCGCTGCCGTTTGGGGCCGAGGTGGAATCCGCGTCCCTCCCCGGAAAGGGTTGCCGCCTCCGTCTCAGCTTTAAGGTAGCCTAATGAAATGCGTCGCTGGCTCCGTCCGGGAATCGCTGTGGCCGTCGTGTGTGCGGTTTCTGCCGCTGCATGGCTGGGAGCTCAGCCCGTTCTGACGGCGGCGCTCAAGCGGCAGCTTCCGCAGATCCAAGCGGCGGCGACCGCGGCCATCGGCTCTGACGTGCGCCTGGGCGAGATCGACGTGCACCTCGCGTGGCCCGTGCCCGAGCTGCGTGTCTCGAGCGTGGAGATCCGCGACCCCGAGGACCAGAGCGTGGTCCTCGCCATCGGCCGGGTGAGCGCGCGGCT
>DATJFU010000090.1:0-6417 GCA_035495495.1 Bdellovibrionota bacterium | reverse complement strand
ACGGGCTTTCTGGCCCTCTTGGCACTCCTTTCGGGGGGCTGCGACAAGGACATCAAACCGGTTCCCGAGGCGGGATATGTCTCCGTCTCGGTGCTGAAGGAGGCCGTCCAGGCGGACGGATCATCGACCTTTGTCGACCAGGGCGGCGCCCTCGACCTCACCTATTTCACCGCCTCGGGGTCCAAGCGGTCCCAGGGCGCGACCTTTACCGGTCTCCTCGACATCCCCGCCAAAGTGATCGTAGGTGGAAAGAAGACCTACACCCTCGGCGCCATCGAAGTCCTCGGCAGCCACGACTCGCTCGCCAAGATCGAGGGAGACGCTCTTCAGCCCCTTCTGACCCAGGCGCCTCAAGGAGTTCTGGTGCGCGTGATCGTGCCCGCCGACGGCGGCGATGCCTCGACGCAGATCGTGTACAGCACGCAGCCCGGCGGTGAGCTGCCGGTCCTCAGCTACCATCCGCTCTCCTCGACGTTTCCGGACCCGCACGTCCTTCTCACCGCCACCGATCTCGCCGGCGCGCGCACCAAGCTCAGGGCCGCCGCCTCGGCGACCTCCAACTGGCACGAGGATCTCCTCGCGGTCGCGCGCGACGCCCAGACGCTGGATCTGGACCACCTTCAGCTCCTGCTCTCCGGTTGCTACTACTCGTTTGCCGACCGCGAGCGCATGTTCACCGAGTACAACCAGCTCCTGGCCTCGCCGACGGCCAATGAGGCCGCGACCCAGCAGCGGCTCGGACGACTGGCCGCCGCGCTCCGTCTCGCGGACGACCTGGGCGTATACGTCAACCGCCTGGTGGACCTCGCCCTGCCCAAAACGGCCAACGCGACCCTGGCCGATACGTTGACCCTCCTCGAAAATCTTTATCCCTCCGGAGCCGCGGGCCAGGCCTTCAGGGAGCCCCTTCGCCGGTGGAACTCCCAGCTCACGGACGCGCTCCTCCAAAAGCTCGTGACCCTCTCGCTGAACAAGAATCAGGCGGACGCCGGCTCCGAACTCGCGGCCAAGTGGTATGCGTCCTTCTCGGATCACACCACGGCGAAGCTCATCGCCCTCGCCCAGCGCTTTCACGGCGAATTTCGCGAGAACCTCATTCTCGCCTCGATCCTCCAGATCAATGACCTCACCGCGGACAAGGGCAAGGCCCTGGTCGAGATCTCGGCGTCTCGCGCCGGAGAGGTCGCCCTTGCGCTCACGCGCCGCCTGACCACCCCCACGGGTGCCGCGGTGGCGACACTGGCGGACGGCATCGCCGATCCCGCTCCTCGCGACACCTATCTGCTTGCCGCGGTGGCCTTGGTTCAGGCCTTCTCGCCCGACGAGGCGCGCGCCGTGATCCGTGAAGCTTCTGATCGCGCTTCCGATGTCGCGGCGGCCGTCCTCCGCAAGGTGACCGGACTGAACGGCACCTCGCTGACCCAGATCGCTTCCGCGCTCGCCACCCCAGCTCTCAAGGACCAGGCGCTTCAGGACGGGCTCCTCAACATCCCGACGCTGAGCCTGGCCGACGCCAAGATCGTGGTGGCCGCCTCGGGTCCCAAGGTCGTGCAGCTCGCGGTGATTTCGGCTTCAAAGGTTCAGGGCCTCAACGGCGCCGGTCTCGCGGAGATCGCCGGGTCCACGCCGCCGGGACCGGCCCGGGACTCGATCCTGATCAGCGGATCCGCCACCATAGACGGGCTCACCTCGGCTGGTGTCGTGGCCATGCTGCAAATCGCCTTTGCGCAGCGGGTGGACATCGCTCGCGCGGTCCTTCCCAAGGTCAAGGATCTCACGGGGCTCACCCTGGCGGACATCGCCCGCGTTGCGCCCACGGGATCCGAGCGCGACGACATCCTGATCGCGGGATCCAATCTCCTGAGCCGGGTCTCGGTAGCCGGAATCAAAGCCGTCATCACCTGCGCCGACGCCCAGAAGGCGACGCTGGCCCTGGCCCTGATCCCCAAGGCGGATTCGACCGTCGACGGCCTCGTTCTGGCCGACATCGCCACGACCGCCCAGGACGGCGGAGTCCGCGACGCCATTCTCGAAGGCGCGATTCCCCGCCTGAGTCAGATTTCAATGGCCGAGGCCAAGGGCCTCGTGGGCGCCGCTTCGGCCCGCAAGAACGCGGTGGCCAAACTCTGCCTGCGCAGAATACCGCAGCTGACGGCCACCAAGACTTTGGACCTGGCCGGTTCGGCGCCAGTGGGTTCCGTCCGGGACGGCATCCTGGTGGACGGGATTCAACTCCTCACCAGCCTGACCTCGACCGAACTCACGTCTCTCCTGCACGCGCAGACGGCGGCCGAACAGGACGTGGCTTTGCAGGGAATCGAAAAAGTATCGGACCTCACGGTCACGAACGCGGTCTCGGTCGTGGATCAGATCTCGCAGCCGGTGAAGGACGCCTTCTTGAACCGCGCGGTGGATCTGGTGACGGATCTCAGCGCCAACAACCTTCTCACCTTGGCGGACCGGTCGGCGACCCCCGATGGACGCGACAACGTGATCCGCAAGGGTCTCCTGCGCCTAGGCTCCGGAAACCCCGTTCACGCGGCCCTTTGAGGCCCACCAGGGCCCCCTCCCCGCTTGTGCTGCTCTTCTCGCGCCGACTCGTTCTTTTCGGTTCCGTTAGCCGAACGTTCGTCGAGCCCGAGCACAAAGTGCTCCCAGAGGTACGCCAGCCCCAGCAGATAGGTCTGGGTCACCGACAGGGTGATGTAGAGCCCGTCAAACAGAGCCCCGTGGCCGCTGGGCCCGTAGAGGACCAGGGCCAGGATGATCGAAAGCAGCAGAAGCGCGTTTGAGATCGCCAGGAGGAGAGGTCCGGATGCCCAAGCCAGGAGCATCCCCAGGCCGGCCACCACCAAGAATGACGATACCCCCGCCTCAATCACCGTGTGGACGATGAGCCGGGGCCACTGGAGCCGAAATACCTCCCACCGGGTGACGAGCAGAACGACCCAAGAGACCAGGAGTCCCACCCCGAGGAAAACCGAAAATCCTCCCGATGCCTTCTTCAAGGTCTTGAGGGGATCAATGGGTCTGCGGCTGATCACGCGTTTCATGGCTCTTGAAGACGGGGCGGAGGCCGAAAATCGGCCTCCGCCCCCTCCCCGCATTTTCTCAGGCGGATTCACTGACGTCTTTTTCCCCGTTTTTTTGGGGAGAGGCGTTCTGTTGCTGGCGGGAATCCTTCTGCTTCATACCCGGGCTCGAGCCGTCGGAGACCAGTCCGGGGTTCTGGCTCTTGAAATCATCAAATTCTTTCTTGGCCTGTTCACGCGTGTAGCCATAGGCCCGCTGAATCTTGCCTTCGAGCTGATCGATGTTTCCGCTGAGTGAGTCGATCTGCTGGTCCGTGAGCTTGCCGAACCGCGCCTTGATCTTGTTTTTGAAATTGGACCAGTTCTGTTGTTGGACGTTTTCGTTCATAGCGATACCTCCTCAGGATCTCTTTGAGTTTGAACGGGCGAGGGGGGGAGCAAGGCCTATGCCGGGTTGGGGCCCAGCGAAATCCAGTGCCCCGCCGCGAACGCCGGGGCAGGGTGCCCCCGCAGGCAACGCGTCATGGGGTTTTCCTTCTATTCACCGAGAAAATAACTATTCTCAAACTTCATCTCTTCTCTGAAGGAGGAACAAGAATGAAACGGATCCTTGCGACCGCGGTCGCCCTCTCCCTGACCCTCTCCATTTCTGCCTTTGGCGGCGATGAGCACGCCATGCCGATGCCCAAATCCAACCCCAAGTTTGATCAGCTGAAACAGTTGGTCGGTACCTGGGAAGGCAAGACCAAGATGGGCGACAAAGAGACCACCGTGAAGGCCACCTACGAGCTCACGTCGGGCGGTAGCGCCATCCTCGAGCGCCTCTTTGCGGGCACGGACCACGAGATGGTGTCGGTGTACCATGCGGACGGCTCGTCCGTGGCCATGACCCACTACTGCATGCTGGGTAACCACCCCACCATGAAGCTCAAGAAGTCCGACGACCACTCGATGGCGTTTGAAATGTCGGGCAAGGACGGCATCCACCAGTCGGGCGAGATGCACATGCACGCCCTCAACATCTCTTGGAACAACCCCACCCACATGACCGAGGAGTGGGTGTCCTACAACCAGGGCAAGAAGCAGGACTCCAAGATGTTCGAGTTCATCAAGCAGTAATCTGATTTAGTTTAATTAAAAGAGACCCCGGAATCCCATGGGTTCCGGGGTTTTTTTGCGCCGTGTTGAAAGGGTTCCACCAACCGCATAAAATAGAAAGGTGGGGGAATCCTTGAATCTTAGGTGCGGGAGACCGCTTGCCGCGGCCGCCCTGGTGCTGGCCTCTTGGTCCGTTCGGGCGGACACGCCGGCCTCTACTTGTACTCCAGTCGACATGCGGTCCACCGGGGGATCCATGGAGCACGTGCCCGTCACCGGGCAAGGCCACGTGGGCGTCTGTTACGGACACGCAGTGGCCCAGATGATCGACGCGTTTCGGTTCAGCCACGCGACCCCCGTTGGAGACGTCAACTACGCGCACCTCTCTTCGCCGATGGAAATCGCCGCCGACGGCATGTTCAGAACCGGCGCCGACGGCGACTTTGACGACGGATCCCGCGAGCTCTGCCCCATCGCCGAGACGGCCATCCGCCGGGGGACCTGCAGCGACCGGCGCATCCACGACCTCTACTCCAACCGCGAAGCCAGTGAGCTCAACACGGCTTTCAGCGATGCCTACTACGATTTTCAGAGATACGTGGAGGCCCGGCATTCGGTGATGGGCCTCGAGCAGCTTCAAGCCGAGGCCGAGCGGCGGGGCGAGAGGCTTCGCTGCGAGCTCAGCGGGCTCTCCGCCAACATGGCCGCCATGCTGGTGCCGACCGGCCGGGCCATGGGGGTGCTGCTCCAGGAGCCGAGCTACAACCAGGCGATGACCGGTCTACTGAGCCGCGTCTGCTCCGGCCGAGCCCGCCACCACGTGGACAACCGCATCCACTGCGCAGAGGGCCCCCGAAACAACGGGCAGGCCGAGATGGCGGAGGTCCACCGCCTGCTCTCCCAGCCCAATCCCCAGCCCGTCGCCCTCAAGATCTGCCAGAACTTTCTGAGTGAGGGGTCCAGCTACGTGGGTTTGACCGCCACCGGCGCCTTTACCCCCAGCTGCGACAAACACTACCTGCTGGTCATCGGCCGGCGCATGCACAACGGCAAATGCCAGCTTCTGCTCCGCAACTCCCACGGGGACGACGACGACGATAACTACAGCAAGGAGTGGGAGCCCCACCACGGAAACATCTGGGTGGACGAATCCGCTCTCGGCCACAACACCCAGCGGGTGTTTACCCTCACGGGTCCCGCGGAACATTAAAATCCCTTAAATTTCGGCTGCCAAGGACCGGGTTTGCCGGTTGCCCTCGGCCCGCCGGGCAAGGTAGGGTGCCGCCATGGATTTGGATCGCCTTTGCATCGATACCATCCGCACTCTCTCCATCGACGCAGTTCAGAAGGCCGACAGCGGCCACCCGGGATTGCCCCTGGGCGCGGCCCCCATGGCCTACGTCCTCTGGCAAAATCACCTCAAGCACAGCCCCACGGATCCGCACTGGCCCGACCGCGATCGCTTTGTCCTGTCAGCGGGTCACGGCAGCATGCTGCTCTACTCGCTTCTCAACCTCACGGGCTATGACCTGCCCCTGAACGAGCTCAAGACGTTTCGCCAGTGGGGCAGCCGCACTCCCGGGCACCCCGAGTACGCCCTCACCCCCGGCGTCGAGGCCACCACGGGCCCGCTGGGCCAGGGCTCGGCCAACGCGGTCGGCATGGCGATCGCCGAGCGTGCCCTCGCTCAACGCTTCAACAAACCGGGCTTTGAGCTCGTCAACCACTTTACCTACGCGCTGGTCTCCGACGGCGACCTCATGGAAGGCGTCGCGGCCGAAGCCGGATCGATCGCGGGCCAGCTCAAGCTCGGCAAGCTGATCTACCTCTACGACGCCAACGACGTCACACTCGACGGACCGACCTCCCTGACCTTTGACCGCGAGGATGTGGGACGCCGCTACGAGGCGTACGGCTGGCACGTTCTGCACGTCAAAGACGGCGACCACGATCTCAAAGGGCTCGACGCCGCCATCCGCGCGGCCCAGGCCGAAACCGGCAAGCCGTCCCTCATCGTCGTCAAGACCACGATCGGCTTTGGCTCGCCCAATCGCCAGGGCACCTCGGAGGTGCACGGCAAGCCCTTGGGCGCAGAGGAGCTGGCTCTGACCAAGAAGACGCTCGGGTGGAATTCGAGCGAGCCCTTCTTCGTCCCCAAGGAGGCCCATCAGCGGTTTGCCGAGGGCGCCGGCCGCGGCAAACGCGCCCGGGACCAGTGGCACGTGCTCTGGAGACGGTATCAGAACGAGCACCCGGATCTCGCCAAGGAGTGGGATCGCGCGCACTC
>DATJFU010000089.1:0-6155 GCA_035495495.1 Bdellovibrionota bacterium | reverse complement strand
GTACTGGGCACGGACATCGACTCGCTTTCGATCGACCACGCGCGAAACGGCGTGTACCGGCTCAATGAGATCCAGGAGTCGCCGGCGGACTACCTCAAGAACCATTGGATCCGGGGAACCGAAGAGATCTCGGCGTTCGTCAAGGCGGGAGCTCGCCTGCGGCACATGTGCGAGTTCGGTACGCTCAATCTCCTGGCGCCGGGCGACGACCTGCAAGGGCGCTCGTTTGATCTGATTTTTTGCAGAAACGTGCTCATCTACTTTTCGGCGGACCAGACGCGGGTCGCCGTGCGCTCCATGCTCCAGCACCTCAAGCCCCATGGGCTCTTTCTCACGGGCGCGTCCGAGACTCTCAACGGCTTGGACATTTCGACGGATCGCATCGGCCCGTCGGTATACGTGCCTCGCGCCGACGCGCCCAAGGCCCAGGTGCCCCGGCCCACGAAGTGGCAACCCAAGAGGATTCGTCTTCTCTGCGTCGACGATTCGCCCACCGTTCTGAGCCTGCTCCAAAAAGCCTTCGTCGCGGATTCCACCTTTGAGGTGGTCGCCACCGCCTCAAACGGAATCGAGGCCGCTGAAAAACTCTCCAGGATCCAGGTCGACGCCATGACCCTGGACCTCCAGATGCCCGGAATGTCGGGCCTGCAGTATCTCCAGACGCACATGCGTCCCGATCACCCACCGGTCATCATCGTAAGCACCCTCTCCCGCGAGGGTGAGGAGACCGCGCGGGAGGCGTTGAAATCAGGCGCCACGGACTACGTGGAGAAGCCGGTCCTGCAGGATTTTCAGAAGAGAGCCGAGGAGCTGCGGAGCAAGATCCGCGCCGCGGTGACCAAGGTCCAGGGTAAGGCGACCCCCGCTCTGAAATCGACGAGCGCTACCGCTCCGGTGCCCCTGCTCAACGGCAAGAAACGGGTTCTCATCGTCGACGACTCGCCCTCGATGCGCGTGCTGCTCCGGCGGGCCATCTCCGAAGCCCCGGGGCTCGAGGTCGTGGGCGAAGCCGCGCGGGGCGAGGACCTACTCTCAGCCGTGCGCGCCCACAAACCCGACGTGATCACCCTCGACCTCTTCATGCCGGGAATGGGGGGCCTGACGGCCTTTGAGCGGCTCATGGCCACGCAGCCCGTCCCCACGGTCATCGTCTCGTCGATCGCCCCAGAAAGGGGTGGACAGGTCCTCGCCGCCATCGAAAAAGGCGCCTTTGACCACGTCCAAAAGGTGGGTCACCCGGATGGCTCGAGCCTGGGTGCCGCCGTCGTCGAAAAAGTCCTGGCCGCGGCCGCCGCCGGCATCAAGGCCTTTAAGCGGAGCTCAGTACCTCGGGCGCTTCGGGCGAGGCCGCGCGGAATCGTCAACTCGGACTGGCCCTACGAGCTCATCGCGGTCGGGGCATCGACGGGCGGACCCGAAGCCCTCAAGCAGCTCCTGAGCAAGTTTCCTGAGGACACGCCTCCCATCCTCGTGGTTCAGCACATTCCGGCCTTCTTCTCCCAAGCTCTGGCGAAGCGTCTCGACGAGCTCTGTCCGTTTGAGGTGCGCGAGGCCGTCGACGGCGAGGAACTCAGGGCGGGCCTGGCCCTCGTGGCACCCGGCGGTAAGCAGATGTCGATCGAGCGCAAAGGCGGAAAGCTCAGAGTGAAGGTTCGAGAGGAGCCCGCCGTGAACCGACACTGCCCGTCAGTGGACGTTCTCTTCAAGGCCGTGGCCCACACGTGCGGAGCAGCCGCGGCGGGCATTTTGTTGACGGGCATGGGGGCCGACGGAGCAGACGGGCTTCTCGAAATCCGAAAGAAGGGCGGACGCACCTTCGTGGAAAGCGAGGAAAGTTGCGTGATTTACGGGATGCCCAAGGAGGCGATCGCCCGGGGAGCCGCCGAGACGGTGCGGCCCTTGAACCGGATCCACGAAGCCGTTTTTGCCCAGAGCCTCAAGCGCCGGCGGGCGGCTTGAGTGTCGACCTTGCCAATCCGATACTCTCTCTGTAATTTTCTATCTCATGGCCAACATTGCACAGCTCAAGTTTCTGGTGGTGGACGACATGGCGACGATGCGCACCATCGTGACTCAACAGCTCCGTGGCCTCGGCGCCGCTGAGATCACCCAAGCCACCGACGGCGTTAACGCCTGGCAAGCCCTCGAAGCCGCGAAGGGCTCGGGTCCGATCCAATTCATCGTGAGCGACTGGAACATGCCCAACATGCCGGGCATCGAGCTCCTCAAGAAATGCCGTGCCGATTCGGTCTACAAGGGCGTGGCCTTCATGCTCCTGACCGCCGAAGCCGAGGCTTCGCAAGTGGGCGAGGCGGTGGCTGCCGGCGTGGATAACTACCTCGTTAAGCCGTTCACGCCAGAGAACTTCGGCGAGAAGTTCAAGGCCGTCATGGCCAAGCGTTTTCCTTAGTGAAGAGTTCGTCGGTGACTCGCCCACGAGGCGATGAAGCTGAGCGTGCTGAGGATCAAGAACGCCACGAGGACGATCTTTCCCACTTCCACTGACACGCCCGCGATGTTGTAGAAACCAAAGAGCATCGCGACGAGACCCACGACAAAGAAAATGATGGCAAGTCTGAACATGGCGGTCCCCCTTTTTTGGGGGACTGAAATGCAAAGGCCGGGCCGGCTCAATGCTCCCGGGCGCAGCTCAAGGTGATGGTGCCCTCCGGCTCGCCGTCCGACGCATGCATCTGGACGCCCGCGGCGATACATTCTTCAAGGATGACTCGAAGTCCGGCTCCCTCGCCGACGCCGCGGAACCGGACGACGACCGTCTTGGCCGGCGTCCCACCGTTACGAGCCCAGTCGAGCAATTCATCGTGTTGCGCAAAGATCTTGTGAATCTGCACGTCAAAGGGGCCGCTATGGGGACCAGCGATTCCATCGATCGCCTCGACGCGCCCGTGAACCTCATGGCCGTCCACTTCGACTGAGATGAGCTTCTCGCCAAAAGGGAGGCGGACCACCGGGTTCTCGCACTTGCTCTCGTCGCCCCGGGCCGACGCGGCCACCAGCGCTAGACCCAAGGCGGCGATGAAGCGAGCGTCCATTGATCCATTGTACCACGCGCCGTCATCGATTTGGCACGTCCCCACGTGCCCCGTGGCCCGCTATACTGGCGCCATCCTCAGTCGTTCCATAGGAGAAACAGAATGTTGAGAGGCTTGTTGAAGTGGGCCAGTGCCGCTGTCTTGCTCACGCTTTTGAACCCCCATATCGCGGGCGCCGAGCTTTTGGTCACCACCAACAGCCTCGCGGGCAACGTCCGCATCCTCGCCTCACAGATCCAGGAAAGCTGCACGCCCGAGCCGGTTTATCGCGCTCCGCTGACCTTCGCCGATGCCGAGGGTCGCCTGGCCCCCGAACTCAGAAAGGCCGCGAGCGCGGCTGACCCGTTGGGCTCGCTCACCAAAGCCGCCAAGCGCATCGCCCTTGGCGATTTCATGCATGGTCTCGCCTTTGCCGATCTCAGCGTCACCGGAAGAAAATCCTACGGCCGGTTCAAGGTGCTCCATCAGACCGGCGTTCTCAACGAAGGCACGATTGTCGCCCTTCTTCGGGCCGATCCAGATCTCGCGGCGTTCTCACAGGCGGCCCTCACGACCGCCGCGGGCCGCGCCATCGACCGCGCCTACCGCGTCGCCAACGTCCTCCCCTACGGTCACTCTCCCGAGCGGGCCGACCTGGGATGGATCGCGGTATCAGGAGAGGACGACTCTCCGTACCGGCCCGTGAACGTGCCATCGGCCGAGTTCCCTCAGTACGATCTGCGGGTCAACGTCGGTGGCCATCCGGTGCGGACCCGTTTCATGATCGCCGAGACCAGCAAGGATCCGGAGGCCGCGCCCTCCGCGCTGCGCGCCGGCCGTTCTCTCCCCGAGACCCTCGTTCCTCAGCTCTCACCGGATGCCAAAGTACTACTCTACGTCCATGGCATGGACTCCCGGCTCGAAGAAGCCGCGGACCTGGCCCGCGCGATGCGGGAGGTCGGCAAGAAGACCGGCGAGAACTGGACCGTGATCTCGATGGATCTGCCCAGCAGCGGCTACGCCCAGAAGATCGACTATCGCAAGATCTCGCCCATCACCGACATCGGCGAACCGAGAAAGGTACTGGGCTTCAACGACCATCGCCGCCAGAACGTGCCCATCTTGGATTTTGTCGAGAACTTCGTGGTTTCGTTCGTCGACACGCTCGACCCTCTGCTGGGCCTCAAGGATCGCATCCAGGCGGTCATCGGCGGCAGTCTGGGCGGAAACGTGACGTTTCGCATGGGCCGCCGCAAGGACCTGCCCTGGCTCAAAAACCTCGTGACCTGGTCTCCGGCCTCCATCTGGGATGGCTTCGCCGACCACGGCGATCCCATCAAGGAGACGGCCGTCGCCATGGGTTGGCGCCGGGCCGGTGGAAAGCCGGCCAACCTCGAGGAGACGCCCGATCAACGCGCGACGTTTCTCAAAGACGTGTTCGCCGAGGCCATCCAAGTCGGACCGATCATGATCCTGCCTTCGCAACCCGATCAATGGTGGCGCCCGTCCTGGCCGTGCTCGCAAAACGCGCATGACGTAGCGCGCGCCGAGCGCTGGGAGATCTATAATCGCAACTTTAGGCTCTGGCACTGGCGCCTGGGCACCGAGCAGCTGATCTACACCCAGCAGGATCCGCCGGGCTCAAAGGTGCCCCGGTACCTCGAGAATCGAACCCGGATGCTGCTCCTCTCGGGCGCGGTGGACGATTACAACTTTACGCACATCTACTCAAAGACCCTCAAGGCGGCGCTCCAGATGACAGCCACCCCCGGAAGGGCGATTTTTCTCCAGGACACTGGGCACTCGATCCACAACGAGCGGCCCAGATTCTTGGCCGGCGAGATCACGAGGTTTCTGAACGGCGACCCGCAGGTATTGGCTTCGGCTCCGTGATATCCTGAAGCTGCATGGCAGCTTTGATTCAAGAGAAGCTTCTCGACGAGCGTCTGGCCGGCCTCGAAAAGGCCCGTTCTTGGAGCCCCAGGGTGGTCTCCAAACTCGAATCGCTCATCCGCAATGGGGAGGATCAGGAGCTCTACGGGATCAATCCCATCGCGTTCGCGGCGGAAAAGGGGATGCAGGAGAACGAGGCGATCGATCTCTTTCTCCATGCCACCAAGCTGCGGCTCATGGAGATGAACTGGCACCTGATCTGCCCCATGTGCGGCGACCAGCTGCAAAGCTTCTCCTCGCTGAAGACGCTCCATTCCCATCTCTCGTGCAATCTCTGCCAACTCAATACCGAGGCCACCCTCGACGATTTCATCAAGGTCAGCTTCACGGTATCGCACGAGATCCGCGACATCGCCTTTCACCACCCGGAGCGCCTCTCGCCCCTCGACTACATGACGCAGTACCGGCTCTCGCGCGAAGGGCGGTTTCCGGACGGCACCCGCTTCAGGGACGGCCTCCGAAGGCTGATCCGAATCGCGGTATTCCTGGAACCCGGTCAGTCCGAATCCTGCGAGATCAAGGCCAAGCCGGGTTTTTTGGCCAGCCACGATTTCTTGAACCAGCGAACCTCCATGATCGAGGTTCGCGAGGGCGCGGCTCCCCAGTCCGAGGTGACGATCACGTTCTTGGACGACCAGGCAAAAGGCTCGGTGACCGAGCTCGCGCCCGGCACGGTCAAGGTCACGCTCAAGAACGAGAGCAAGCTCAAGGGCCTGACCTTTGCCGCGTGGATTCCGCCCGCGGATGCCGAGTCCCCGGTGAAGTTTGACCCTTTTCTCACGGGCAAGCGCCTGTTCACCAGCCAGACCTTCAGGGACATCTTTCGCTCCGAGGTGATCGGGAGTTCTGAGGGTCTGGCCATCAAGGACCTCACCCTGCTCTTTACCGACCTCAAGGGTTCGACGGAGCTGTACGAGCGCATCGGCGATCTCGAAGCCTTCTCTCTCGTGCGCCAGCACTTTGATAGCTTGGCCAAGGTCATCAACCGAAACTCCGGCGCGATCATCAAGACCATCGGCGACGCGGTCATGGCCGCCTTCTTGAATCCCCTCGACGCGACCCACGCGGCCGCCGAGATGCTTCAGGAGATCGAGGGATTCAACCGCTCCCTCCGAAACAAGGAGATCGTGCTCAAAATCGGACTCCACAAGGGGGCGTCGATCGCCGTCA
>DATJFU010000088.1:0-4326 GCA_035495495.1 Bdellovibrionota bacterium | reverse complement strand
GGCCTGCTCGAGGTCCGCAAAAGACGGAGCCTCGATGCCCACTGACTTGAACAGGGTCACGGCCCGGGTGGACGGATCGACGACCCCGCAGAGCAGGGCTTCTTCGGAGTGCAAGAGGGTCAGGGCGTGCGACAATCCCGCGCGGCCCGCGCCCACGAGCAGAATTCTCGCGGCGCGCCGCTGGGGCGCGCGCTCTTCTGCGCCCGCTGCCTGGGCCACCTCAAAGGGCAGGTTACGCTCGGGCAGCTGAAACTCGCGCATCCAAGGCGTCGTTTCGACCCGACGGTACGCCTCGAGGGCCTGGATCTCTCCCAGGTCCGTGTTGATCTTGAGTCCAAACGCCTTTGCCGCCTCGAGGGCTTGCAGAACGGGTCCGAGCGGGACGTCCACCGGGAGCGGCTTTCGGCGTCGGGCGCCCTTGGCCACGTAGCCCAAGAAACGACGGAGCGGCACGGGTTCGGAGTGGCCGAGGTTGCAGGCCTTGTTGTCCCAGGCACCCGGCGGGATGCATTTTAGGATGGCCTCGACCAGGTCATCGACGTGGAGGGGTTGAATTCCATCGCCCGAATGGTGCTCAAGCCGCGGCATCGCGGGCAGGGCCCGGACCGCGCGGCAGAGGCGGCCAAAGGATCCGTTGGGCGCGGCCCCGTACACGGGTCCCGCGCGGAGAATCGTCCAGGCCAGGCCCGAGTCCTGCACGCGCCCTTCGGCATCGCGCTCCCAGCGGTGCCACAGGCTCTCGCCCCCGGCGGCCGACGCGTGGGAGGTGAGGAGGATGATCTTCTTGGTACCCGCGGCGCGGGTCAGCCGAATCAGATGGTCGAGCGCCGCACCGTCCAGCGCGGGGTCGGACGCGCGGGCGCAATGGATGACGGTCTCGACGCCGTGAAGGGACTGAAAGGGGATCTGCCAGGGCAGACGCCCCAGAAAGATCTCGCCCGCGGGGAGTGATGCCCGCGGTGACGCGATGATGGATCGCACCTCGTGGTCTCGGCGGGTGGCTTCGCGGGCCAGGCGCCCGCCAATGAAGCCGCCGGCGCCGGTGACCAGGATGCGGCTCACGGCTTACGTTCCCAGGTCCCGTCGGCGCCTTCGACCCAAGTGCCCGAAGGCGACTCGGCCTGAAAGGAGTTGGCAAAGCTGCGCTTGATCATCTCGAGCTTCTCGCCGCCCAGGCCGTTGGCCCCCAGGGCCTCGTGGTACAGCTTGTCGCGGTCGTCGTTTTCTTGTTTGCTGAGGCTCTCGAGCTTCCCCGCGAGGAGCTTGCTCGCCTTGCCCTCGGGGCGCACCGTGAGGCGGCCATCCTTGGTCTCGGCCAAGAAGCCTTGGCGCTTGAAACGGATGACGTCGGCGAGGCGGGCCTTGAGGCTGCGCTTGAGCGCTTGGGCGGCCGGCGTGTTCACGACGAACGCGTCGTCGGCGCGCGCCTCGTTGATCCAGAAGCCGAGATCGATGGAGGACGAGTCGCCCTCGGACTTCATCTTCTTCTTGAGGTTGGCCGGAGGCGCTTTCTCCGCGGCCTTCTGCCCGTCCGTCGTCGGCGCGGGGGACTCAGCGGTGGTGGAATCCGTGTCCGTCGTCTTGGCGCGGTAGAGATCCCTCACGAAATCATCCGTGGCCCTTTGCACGACGCCTTCCGGAAAGTTGACGTTGACGGTCACGCAGCCCGTGAGCAGCGCGAGACCGCCGGCGGCGATGCGCAAGCGCTTAGTGACGTTCGGGCGGGTCGACGGGGATGCAGCTCTCGCCTGACCGGACGCCCGGAGGGCGTCCTTCTTCTGTTGCCGGTGCATTCGCGGTGTCTCCTGTGGCGTTGGATGAGTCCTGGCGGATGTTTATGAAATAATCCGCCATTTTGCGAGTATAGTTAGCGAGCGCGTAGGCATCAAGGACGACGGGGTAGGTGTACGCGTGGAGGGGGACCTTGACGCGGAGTCCATGGATGAAAAACCGCTCATGGGTGCGCTCGTAAAACTCCTGGGGCGTCACGTCCTCGAGGAGGATGTACCCGTCCTTTGAGGTCAGGGTCACTCCGGCCCAATCCAGGGCAAAGCCGGGCGTAAAGAACTCGGGCACGTCAAAGGCGATGAACGCCGCCAGGGAGGGCATCCGGCTCCTGGGGTTCTCGCCCGATAGCACCCGGACCAGGTTGTCGACCGCCGCCCATGAGAACTTGACCTTGTCGTCGCGCTGCGGGGCCAGCTCAGCGTGGAACTCGTACTGGGTCGGCAGCCACCCCTGAAAGACCACGTTCCGAAAGTAGCCGCGCATCTGCCCGGTCATGTCGCCAAAGCCCGACCAGAGACCCAGCTCATGGAGACTGAACCCCGACCACTCGGTCGAGAACTGCATCTCGGGCACAGCCGAGAGGAGCCGAAAGAGCTTGAGACCCGTCAGATTCAACTGCCCGCCCATGGCATTGACCTGAACGCCTCCCTCGAGCCGCACCTCGCCCGGAGAGGCCACCACCAGTGGAAAGTCGACCGTCACCTGACTCTCGCCCAAGCTCCCCCGGGTGTTCCGCGCCGAAACGCAGAGGGGCGCCGCCACGTCCTTGAGCACGACGGGACCCACGTGGAGCCGGGTTTCGATGCGGGGCGGTCCCCCGCCGATTCGGACCTTGGCGGACCCCATCTTCCACGGCACCCCCGGCAGCCTCAGCGGCAGCCCTTCGGGGAGCTCGACGTCGTACCTGGGCGGCTGGGTGCCGAGAGCCGTCACGCGGAGGGGGGTCGGAGGCACGGCGCCCTCGAGCCTGAGGATCCTGAACGCCTTGACCGCGACCGACCCGGTCTCCGTGCCCTGGGTGGGGAGCGGGGCCCTGACCTGGATGCCGCGCACGCCCCATCGGCCGCCCTCTCCGAGCACCGCCAGGTCGTCGAGCCTGACGTCGCCCCCGAGGTGGAGCCCGCCGGGATCAAGCTGCCCCTCCAGGTCGAGCACCGTGTGCGCCTGGGCCGAGAGGGTCCCCCGTGTGATCTCGAGGCCCCGGAGGCCCGGATCGATCGCGTCCTCGGGCAAGGCGCCGACGAGGGATTTCCACAGCCCCGCGAGCTTGAGCTGGTCGAGGCGCAGGTCGAGGTTGAGCGCATGGGCTGCGCCGTTTTTGCGCCTGAGGGGTTCGGCATGCACCGTGACCCACGGTCTGTGCTCGGGCCCGACCTCGACCGTCGCGGCCGAGGCCGGAAGGCTCGAGTGGGATTTTTCGAGGTCGAGGGTGGCGCGCACCCGGAGGGGGAGGGGCCGCAGGTCGACTTGCGAGTAGAACGAGTCCCAGAGGAGCTCGGCCCCTCGGGCCGAGCCATGGAACTGGAGGTCGGGTCCGATCTGCAGCGGGTCGAGGACGAGGGGCAGCTCGATGGTCCCGGCCAGTCCCATCACATTGATCGCGCGATCGGGGGTCGGCTGCCAGGCGATCGACTTGGCCCCGAAACGGGCGACGAGTGAGCCATCCTTCCACTCCACCTTGAGGGTGGGGCCCTCGACCGTGAGCCGGCCCGGCTGGGCCGCCCACTTCTCGACTTCGGGCTCGATCGTGAGTCCATCGAGGCCGCCGGTGGGGCTGGCCCGGGCCGAGAGATGCAAAAGGATCTCGGGCACCGTCCAGGCGCTACCCTTGGGGACCGTCGTCGTGACCTTGGGGTCGTATTTGACCTCCAGGCCCTGGGACAGATCGAGGCGGAGCAGGTTCTGGTTGAGTTCGACCGGTCCGTCAAAGCGGATCTCCAGGCCCGAGGGCGGAAGCCCGGGGGGATGGTGCCTGAAGACGAGCTCGAGCTCGTCGACGTGGCCGGTGGCGAGTCCCTTGGGCTGGCTGTGGAGGCGGACCCGGATCAGCTCAAAGGGGGCCGTGGGGCCGAGGGCGGTGGTGTAGGACCTGCGAATCCAGTGCTCCAGCCAGCGCTCAAACCGCCGCTGGGGATCGCCCCAGTACCAGAAGGCCCCGCCCCCCAATGCTAGCAGGGCAAAGGCGGCCAGCCAGTGGTGCCTGCGGAGGAATGGAAACGGCGACTTCATGGTAGTAAAGAGGTAGCATGCGTTACGAACCGGCCAAAATCGAACCCAAGTGGCAAAAGAAGTGGCTTGAGACCAAGGCCTTTCGCACTCCGACGGACCTGGCTGAGCTCAAGAAAAAACCAAAATACTACGTTCTCGACATGTTTCCGTACCCCTCCGGCGCGGGCCTCCATGTGGGGCACCCCGAGGGCTACACCGCGACCGACGTCGTCTCTCGCCTCAAGCGCGCCCAGGGGTTCAACGTTCTCCACCCCATGGGCTGGGACGCGTTCGGCCTGCCGGCCGAGCGGGCGGCCGTCCGCGAAAACA
>DATJFU010000087.1:0-7508 GCA_035495495.1 Bdellovibrionota bacterium | reverse complement strand
CTGGGGGTTTTTCATGCCCCCTTGTTTTCGTCGGGTTTGGGACAGATTGTCAATAATAGAGCGCGGAGGTACAAAAGACGCCCTCATGACCCTCGCCGTACTGGGAACCGGCCGATTTGGCGGCCAATTGGTCCGGGCCTTGGCCCGGGCGGGCCACAGGGTCCTGGCGGGGACGCGTTCCCCCCTAAAATCCGAAAACCAGAGTCTTTCTCAGGACACCGGAGCCCCCCTCTTGAGTCTTTCGGGGGCCGCAGCCCAGGCCGAGGTGGTCTTTTTGGCCCTGCCCTGGACCGAGACCCTGGGGGTCCTCCGGGGCCTGGATCTCCGGGGCAAGATCGTCGTGGACTGCACCAACCCCATCGACCGCTCCGGCCTCACCCTGGGACCCGGCACTTCGGCCGGCGAGGAGGTGGCCAAAGCCTGCCCCGGCGCCCGCGTGGTCAAGGGCTTCAACGGGGTGGGTTCCGAACTCCTCTTGGACCCGGTGGTGGAAGGTCAGGCCGCCCACGTGCTCCTGGCCTCCGACGACCGTCCCGCCATGGGGGTCGTCGCGGGCATCGCCCAGAGCCTAGGCTTTGAAGCGCAAGAGGCGGGCGCCCTTGAGAACGCCCGCCTCTTAGAGGCCCTCGCCTTACTTTGGATTCGACTTTCGTTTCAGGCGGGGCTCGGCCCGCGGGTCGCCCTGCGGGTCCTCAGACCCTGACTATTTCATCAGGGTCCGCGCCGCGTTCGGCGTTTCGTTGTCGAACAGGATGTTCACCGAGTGCCCGTTCATCACCCGCACGTGGAGCATGATTTCGCTCCGAGCGAGGGTTTTCGGGATCTCAAATTGATACCGGAAGGGCACCAGCTTGAGGGGGCAGTTCTCCTGCCGCTGCTTCAGGATCGGCAGGATACTCAAGGTGTCGTCACCGTTCGATACGAACTCGATGTGGTCAAAGTCAAAGCAGTAGCTGGGGTTGAATCCCGTCAGCACCACGGCACGGCTGCCCAGGAGCTGTTCCGCCGATTCGACCCGGGCGTAAATGTGGTTGTCGATCGCGGAGCTCGCCGCCTCTTCCACGGCGATCCCGCCTTTGGCCGCCGTCGGCGTACCTTCATTTGCGACGATCTTGTAGGACCCGGCGTCCAGCACCCCGAGGGATACCGGCAGCAAGAACGGTACGACCGCGCGGGCACACATGATGCCCGGGGTGACGTCGTGGAGAGCCGTGACCGTCACGTAGGCCGTATCGCCGTCCAAGCGCACGTTCGCGCGCGGCGCCTTGTAGCAGAGATCCGGCAGGATCCCCGTGACGCCCACCTGCACGTCGTCGTTGTCGTCAAAGCCCCTGGGCGAGAACACGTGGTCCACGGGGACCAAGGTCTCCTCAAGGGGCTGGGCTTGAACACCCATGGCCGGAGCCAAAGATGCGATCAGGGACAGTGACATCAAGATTGCTTTTTTCATGCGTTCCTCCGTTGTGCCGACACCTTTACAAGTACGGTGCCAACGCCCAGTCACGCTCCCTTGCCACCCGGCTGACGTTGTCGCGGGGCGTGATGGCCGATTCGTCCCGTGGCGTGAGACGGATTGTCTCGCTCTACCGGACCCGCCGGAGGCGGGTCCTCTTTTCTACTGAATCAGCTTCTTTTCACGGGTTTTTCAAAAGCTTCGCGAGCGACGACGCGGTACAGTGGCGCCCATGGCACTGGTTCCAATTCTGATCCTGACGTCTGTCTTAGGTTCGGCCCGGGCTCAGTTTCTTCCGCCCAACTCGGCGCGGATTCCAATGATCCAGCGGGGCGACCTTCCGCCCTCGGTCGATCCGGACCGCGCGCGCGCGGAGGCCACCCTTAGGGAGTTTGCTCGGTCCACTGCGCCGCTCTTCGCGGCGAGAGGATGGACGCTGACCATGGATCTCCATTGGGAGGACCCGCAGGTCAACGCCCAGGCGACCCGCGACGCCGACAAGAACCCCGTCATCCGCGTGTACGGAGGGCTGCTACGCCATCCGCGCGTGCTGAACAATCCGGACGTGCTCTCAGTCATCCTCTGCCACGAGGTGGGCCACTTCTTGGGAGGCGCGCCCAAGCAGCTCCGCGGAAACTCGGGTCTCCGGAGCTGGTCATCCGCCGAGGGCGAGGCCGACTACTTTGCGGGAGCCAAGTGCGTCTCCCATGTGCTCGGCGAACCGCCGGGCGGCGATCCCCGCTCGCGCGCCCACGCCGCATCGCTCGCGGCGACGCTCCTTTATTCGGACGTCACGGGGTTCACTAAGCCTTCTTTGGACTCGCACGACGGCTCGGTGGCGCCAGAAACGATCCTGAACGGCTACCCGGCGATCCAATGCCGTCTCGACACGATCGTGGACGGACTGGCGTGTCCGATACCGGATACCGAGCCCCTGGATGACGAGGATCCGTCGATCTCGGCCTGCGGGCGCCCCGCGTGCTGGTTCAGGCCGCAGCCGTGACGCCGTGATGAACGCCGGCCATGGCCTGCGCGTGGGCCTGGAGCGCCCGGATCTGCATGGCCACGTGGATCAGCGCGAGCTTGGTGCTGAGCACCCTGAACGGTGAGGCGCTCACGTAGTTCAGATCGTGGGTCAGGCAGAAAGTCAGGGTCTCGGCATCGCCGCCCTGCTCGCCGCAGATCCCAAAACTGGCTTCGCGTTTGACGCGGCGGCCGCGCCTCACGGCGATGTCGATGAGCTCCTTCACCGGAGTCGAAAGAACCTTGAACGGATCCGACTGCACGACGCCCTTCTCGATGTAGGTCGGGAGAAAGTGGGCGCTGTCGTCGCGTGAGATGCCCAGGGTCGTCTGCGTGAGATCATTGGTCCCGAAGGCAAAGAACTCGCCCACGCTGGCCAGCTTGTCGGCGCACAAAGCCGCCGCCGGGAGCTCGATCATGGTGCCCACCTTGTAATGCACGCGGCGGTTGGCCGGGACACGCAAGGTATCGCGGATCTCACGCTCGATCGCGACCACGCGGGACTGCATCCGCTTGAGCTCCTCGGCCGTGAACACGAGAGGAAACATGATCCCCGGCAGCACCTCCATGCCCTGCTCGGCCACCGTATAGGCGGCACGAACGATGGCGCGGATCTGCATGTCGTAGACCTCGGGCGTGACCAGGCCAAATCGGCAGGCACGCAGGCCGAGCATCGGGTTGTGCTCTTTGAGCCCTTCACCCACGGCGCTGATGTGTTCTTTGTCGAGGTGGCCAAAGCGACGCTCGAGCTCGGCGAGATCCTCTTTGTTCTTGGGGGCGAGCTCGGCCAGGGGCATGTCCATGAGGCGGATGTTGACCGTCCGTCCGGTCATGACCTGAAAGATCTTGGTGTAATCGTCGAACTGCAGCTGCTCCAGGCGCTCGAGGCTCGCCTTGGACTTGGCGATATCCTGGGTGAACACGATGTTGCGGATCTCCCAGAGGGCCTCGTCCTTGGTGAACATGTTTTCGGTGCGGCAGAGACCCACGCCGTCGGCGCCGAAGCTCAGCCCCGTGGCGGCGTCCTTGGAGTTGTTGATGTTGACCCGGATCTCGAGGGGGATCTGCTCCGACTTGACCACCCGGTTGACGAGTTGGACCACGGATTGGACCACGCCCTCCTGGTGGCTGAGGTTGGTGAGCTTGCCCTCGCCCAGGTACATGCGGCCTTCGCTCCCAGCCTCGAGGGTCATGAGCACCCCAGGGCCGAACGGCTTGCCGTTGACGAACATCTTGTTGGCCGAGAGATCGATCTCCAGGCCCTTGTAGCCGACGATGCAGGGAATCCCGTTGGCGCGGGCCATGACGGCCGCGTGCGACGCCACGCCGCTCGCCTTGGTGACCAGGCCGCTCACCATCACGAGTCCGGGGGTGTCGGCGATCAGTAGCTCGTCGGTGATGAGGATGACCCGGTTGTCTTCTTTCTTCTTCGCGGCGTTCTTGTAGAATTCCACCGCCTCGGACATCTTGAAGAACACGTGACCCACGGCGGTGCCGGGGGCGGCGGTGATGCCGGCCGAACCCAGGTCCTCGAGCTTGCGCTTGGACTCATCCGACAGCGTGGGGTGCAAGAGCACCTCGATGTCGGCGGGCTTGATGCGGAGGGCGGCCTCTTTATCAGGGATCGCGCCCGTGCGATTCAGCTCGATGGCCGAGACCACCGTGGCCTTGGCCGTCTTCTGGCCCTTGTCAAAGCCCGTGAAGTAGAGATGCCCGTTCTCGTCGGTCACGAACTCGGCTTCGACGATGTCGCGAAAGACGCTTTCGATCTTGGGCAGATACTCTTTGAGGATCCCGTAGGTCGTGGGGTGCTGATCGCGCAGAGCCTTGGTTTCGGCGCCATTGCTGGTGTCGCTCTCCAGCGGCGCCTTGTTCTCGCTCGTCGCCGGCTCAAACACGCCGTAGACGGCTTGCGTGCCGGTGAACGGATCCCGCGTGTAGGCCACGCCATGGACCGACTGGCCAAACGTCACCTTGTGGAGCTGCGCCTTGACGAACACCTGGTCGCCGCCGGCGCTCTTCGCTGCTTCGGCAAAGTGCAGGATCGCCGTGGTGAGATGAACCTCGGGCTTGTCAGAGAAAGCGCGGCCCGTGCGCTGAGCCACGATGTTGCAGTACTCGCGGACCTTGGCGAGAAACTCTTCCTCGCTCAAGGCGGCGAGACCGCCCGCGCCACCTTCGCGTTTGGCTGCGATATTGAATGTCGAACGAAAATCCACGTACGGGCAGCCCTGCACGAGGGTCGAGTAGCTCTCGAGAAAGTCGACGTAGAGCGTGTACGCCTTGGCGGGTCCGTACTGGTGAACCATGCCCCGGAGGGTGCGCGGCGAGCAGCCGATGTTGCGGACCGCGCCCGAGAGATCGCCCTGCACGGACAGAAGCAGCGGATATTGCTCGCTGCCCAGACGGCACTTGGTGAGCTCTTCCATCCTCTGCATGACCTCGCCGAACTCATCAAAGAACTCGCGAGAAGGTTTGGAACCGAGCTTGCCTATCGCCGGCGTGAGATACGCCTGCGGCAGCACGGGGACCTGCGCCTGAAGCAGGCGCACGGCCTGGGCCAGGTTGCTGTCGGGACGGGAGGCCACGGCGTTGGCGTACTCCCCCGTCACGTTGGCAGGCACCTGGTTGTCCAGGATCCAGAAAAAACGGTGGGACTTAGGCATCATCGTCATTGGTGGGCTACCCCGCGAGCTTATCCATCTGCGTATACTTGTTGGTCTTCTTGGCCAGTTCCTTCACGAAATCCTCGGCCGGGACCGGTCCGTAAAATTCGTAGAGCACCGTCTCGCCGTTGCGGATCTCGGCGCTCCAGATGGAGTCCGAATCCAGTGAGACCGCCTTCTTCTCCGCGCGCAGCACGGACATGACGATCCGGCCGGGATACCCCTTGATGTGCTCGCAGATCAGGTGGGCGTTTCCGGCGTGGACGAACGTGTCCATCTTGTTCACCAGAACCTTGAAGCTGAACGAGACCGGGCCGCTCGGGGCGCCCGACGTGGGCCTGGCGAAATGGGTCGTGACCGAAGAGGCGACGGGCTTGCGGCGGGGCTTGACGACCTGGCTTTTGGCTGCGGGCTTTCCGGCGGAGACCGAGGCGGCGCCAGTGGGCTGCATCGGCTTACCGGTGCCGTTCGTGGCCGTACGGGCACCGTTCGCGCCGTTCGCGTGAGCCTGTTGGGCCTTGGCGGGCGAGGCCGCGCCGGCTTGCGTGTACACGCCGTTGACGTAGCGGCCACCGGGGTTACCGACGTTACCCATGGGCCCTTCGATGCGCACCGCGGGCAGCGGGGCCATCTCAGCGGCGTCCGAAATGTGTTGAACGGTCTCGAACACCGCCTGGTACCGGTTCAAGGCCAGCTTGTCCTCGGCGGCGTTGGCGCCTTCGGCCCGCAGGCTGCGGACGTAGATCGTCACGACGGTGCCGGCGGGGATCGATTCCAGCTGGCTCCAGTGCTCCTCCCGCAGGGGGTTGAGCACCACCATCGAGTGGTGACCTTCGGACTCGGGCAGGCAGAGGGCGATGATCGTGTCGAACTGCTGCCATCCGCCCATCGTGCGGTGAATGAAGTCGATCTTCTTGCGGCTGTCGATGCCTTGGGTGAGCGTGAAACCGGTGGCTTGGTGCCCTTCGAGGCAGAACCGAAGGCAGAGCTGGATGCCCACGTCGAACTCGAACTCGCCGAACACGGCGGCCAGGCTGGCTTGGTTGTTGGGCTCCGAGAGGATGTCCGCCAGATTCATCTTCTTGCCGACGGCGAGCCGGCACTTCTCGATCTTGTCGAGGGCCTGCCTGAGCTGGGTCAGGCCCGCCGAGTCGGTCAGGCAGTGATCCAGGAACCGCAGACTCACATTCGTACGATGCACCATGGGCGTTGGAGTCCCTTCCCTAGGAACATCGGAATTGAGTTGGCGAAACTGAATGATTTGAAGTCGGCAAATACCCGATAAATCCACTACATGCCGGAGTTTTGACGACGCGGCCGCGGTCCGGTCCCAGGACTGCCTTTCCGGCCATCGGCCCCCTCGCGCTTCGGCCACCTTCAGCCAAGAAGCTGACATTCCACCCCCCGGGGATCGGGCCGAAGTGCGCATATCTGCGCCTAGTGGGTGAGATCTCGCTGGTCCCGCCAGGCGCGAAACAGCTCCCGCGCGGAGTTTGTAGGGGTCAGTGCCGGTGCATCCGGTTGCGCGGTGGGGTAAACGCCCAATGCCTTGGAGAGGCGAATATTGGTGGAGACCTTGGGACGGTGCCTTCCGCGCTCGAGCTCGCAGATGTGCGTTCGGGCGACCCCCGCGGTCCGGGCGAGGTCCTCTTGGGTGAGACCGAGTTCGAGGCGGCGCTGGCGCATCCACATCCCCCATCGTTGTCTCTCCGTCAGGATGTCGCAGGCCTGGGGATTCTGGGAAAGCGGCTCGATGGTCCCTTGGAGACGGCGAAACGGGGCGCGCGGGGTCTCCCCAATCTGTTCGAGCCACGCCCCCCGAAAGAAGGACTTAACCGTTCGAAAGAGTGTCAGCAGGATCTGCCGGCGCTGCTGCAAGGTCCCGACTCCAATGAGTTCCACCTTAAAAAGAAAGCGCCCCACGTAGAAATGAATCTGCGTGACCCTCTGCTGTTGGTCGTTGGGGAAGGTTCGCCGGGTCCATTTTCGCGGGCCTGAGGTGGAATTCTCCATACCCCCGCCCTGCGCCTCCCATGCCAAGAGGACGTCCAGAAATCGGACATGTCAGCTCGGCGGCTGAAGGTGGCCGAAGCGCGTGGGGAGGTCAGCGCGGGCGCGGGCCGGAACGCGGACCCGGCTCAGGCGGCCTTTTTCTTGATCCCGGCGGCCATGACGGCCGCGGGCTTGCGCTGCACTTTTTTCAGCGCGGACTCGTCCACGATGTACTCCGTGACGCCCTCGAGATCCTCGACGGCCTCGGCGTTGGACTCGGCCGTGCTCCCGGTGACGGCGCCGGACTTCCAGAGTTCGTACTCCATGTCCGGATCAAAGGCCGCCTGGCTCTCGGCGATCTTGGAGAGGTGGAG